>JAQTUC010000039.1 GCA_028710385.1 Candidatus Omnitrophota bacterium | reverse complement strand
AAGGCTTATTTGTATTTTTTTATGGAATTTGAGTGAACGTAAGCTGGGAGCTTATTTCTTTTACGACCCTGTCAGTTTCAAGCTGCACTATACTTTTGGCCTGCTGGATAATTGAACGCTTATATTTTAAATGAGCATAGATGGTAAAAGACACAAATAGAAAACTTAACGTGGACACGGAAACCGCCGCAAGGAAAAATAAGCGGGGAATATTTAGTTTCTTCATTTTGGCTGCCTTTTTAATTCAGGTTATTATTATAGAATTTTACGCGGATTCTGAAAGAAAAAATAATTACTTTAGTACAATTGCCTTGAATTTAAGGCAAAAATCCGGCAAGCAGTGTATAAAAATCAATATTTTAAGGAAGCCAGTCATAGACAAACTTAGCTTACATTCTATACTGTCTAACGATTGCTCATTTTTTGTTTTTAAAGAGAATATTATGCCTAAAAAAAGATTTTATTTATTTACCCGTCCTCTTATGATGTTAGCGGCAAAATTATCAAAAGTCGCAGGTCTTTTATGCCTTCACGCACCCTTATGTATCTGGCGGGCTTGACTCCGCGAAGCTATGATGCTGAAATAGTTGATGAATTGGTGGATGATGTGGATTTTGAAACAGAAGCAGATATGATTGCGCTTACCGGGATGCTGCGCAATATACTGAGGGCTTTTGATATCGCTGAAAAATTTTGCGCAAGAGGAAAAAAAGTTATTATAGGAGGAACCGGAGCTTATTCAATCTGGAGGGCATTGAAACATTTTTACAGCCTGCCTATGCTTTTTAAAAGGGCGCTCTCAAGCGATAAGGACAGCCTGCCGAGCCTTTTTATTCTTGCTTATTTTTACTACAAAATCCGTAAGGGTGTGCATCCGCTTTCAGCGGGATTGTGATTTTTAGAGGTATTTTTTTCCGTTTTACTGGTTTAAGTCAAAAAGGAGGTGAAAATGAAATATGTACTATTGGCGATTTTCGGGTTTACGGCGATATTTATTGTTTTCCCGGGAATTTCTATCGCTATTCCGGAAGAGAAAGTCCTGCCGATGCAGGATGTTGCGGAAATAACCGGCCGCATTGATCAGGTTGATTATGAGCGCTCCATGATTCTTATGCATGCATATCTGGACGAGGCGGAAACAAAATCAGAAAAATATAATATTTATGTACTTGAAAACGCAGTAATTGAAAATAACGGCCAGCCTCTAAAGCTTACAGATTTATTTGCGGGGAATATGATAACTGTTAGTTATGTAATCGCGGAAAATGGCGAGAAAGAAGCAAGCCATATTTGGCTAAAAGGTGAATGAAACGATTAAGGAGGGAAAAATGACGAACAAAATACTTGGCAGTTTTATTGCTGTATTTATTGCGACAAGCGCACAAAGTTTCTGCTTTGCAGCCGGGATTGAGCCGCAGGATAAATCTTTGAAAAATGAAATATCTGCCTTACAGGAATCAAATGAATGGGATCCCCTTGCGGAGATGGAGAAGATGCGGCAGAAAATAGACAAAATGTTCAGGGACAATTTCAAAAAAGCCGCCAAAGAAGAAAAAATGATGATGCGCAAAGAAAGCGAAGTCTTTGAGCCGGCATTAATCATCAAAGAAACAAAAGATAATTACATTATAAATCTTGATTTGCCCGGAATGAATAGAGAAGATATCAATATTGAGCTTAAAGATCATTTTCTGACCATTTCAGGAGAAAGAAAATCAGAGATGAAAAAAGAAAATGAAAAAATAATAGAAGAGGAAAAAAGTTTCGGATATTTTTCCCGCACAATAACGCTGCCGCAAGATGTCAAGGCTTCGCAAATCAGCGCAGAATATAAGAATGGTGTTTTGAAAATAAGTATGCCCAGGATGGAATCCGCGAAAAAAGAGGAGCCCGGAGTAAAAATCCAGGTAAAATAATTAAACTCAGCGAATGCTCTTGATAGAGGCTTAAAGCCATGCGATAATACCGCATGGCTTATTTAGCAACAGGAGGATATTAATGGGATTAATTTCGCTTTTATTCAGCAACCCGTTTCTATTCATTATTATTGCCGTAATAATTCTGTACTCAGTTATTCTCCATGAAGTGGCGCACGGCTGGGTGGCGCATTTATTCGGGGACAACACGGCTCTCTACAGCGGCAGGCTCACGCTTAACCCAAAGTCACATCTTGACCCGATTGGAACTGTCGCGCTTTTTATCGTAGGTTTTGGCTGGGCGCGCCCGGTGCCTGTTAATTATGCGAGTTTTAGCAACCGGCGCTGGGGTTTATTTTCTGTAGCACTTGCCGGTTGCGCTACAAATATACTTATTGCGGTAATTGCGATATTTCTGCTGCAGTTTAATTTTATAAACAATAATCCGGTTTGGGAAATCACGCTGACTACCGTAGCCAGAATAAATATAATCCTCGGCGCTTTTAATCTCATTCCAATACCGCCGCTTGACGGCTCAAAAGTGCTTATGAGTTTTCTTTCTTACCGCGCGCAGGAGAGCCTAACCATGCTTGAGCCTTACGGTTTTTTCATACTGGCCCTACTGCTTTTTACAGGATTGCTAAACCCCGTGATAATCTTCATGCAGGGATTGATTACTTATCTAATTGGATTGTTGTTTGGTTTGTTTAGATTCAGATAGTTAAACTTCCATGAGCATTCTGACTTTTGCCGCGCTTATTTGGATTGCCTCATTATTTGCCGGTTTCCTCGGAGCCTTAACAGGGCTTGGCGGAGGAGTTGTGATTGTCCCGCTGTTAACGCTTGGTTTTGGCGTAGACATCAGATATGCCGTCGGCGCTTCGCTTATTTCCGTAATCGCCACTTCTTCTGGCGCTGCTTCAGCTTATGTGAAAGAAGGTTTTAGTAATATTCGCATTGGAATGTTTTTGGAGGTCGCAACTACAATAGGCGCTTTAGTCGGCGCTTTTGTTGCTGCCAGATTGTCTACTTCCGTAATAGCAATAATTTTCGGGCTTATACTTATACATTCTTCTTATCTTACAATAAAACGGATAGGTAAACCGAAACTAGTCGCAAAGCCAGACCCTTTAGCTTTGCGCCTTAAGCTTGACGCAGCCTATCCGGTAAAAGGCGGCCTTGAAACTTATCATGTCCAGGGAATTCCCGTCGGGTTCTTTATCATGTTTTTAGCAGGCTCTATTTCAGGGCTTCTTGGAATCGGTTCCGGCGCGGTTAAGGTACTTGCCATGGATAATGTGATGCGCCTGCCTTTTAAAGTTTCTACCGCAACCAGCAATTTTATGATCGGCGTTACTGCGGCCGCAGGCGCAGGTGTTTATCTTAACCGCGGCTATATAGACCCTATTTTAGCTATGCCTGTTATGCTCGGAGTCTTGGCCGGTTCTCTTATTGGCGCTCGGCATTTATTTGAAGCTAAAACAAAGAATTTACGCATCGTTTTCAGCATAATAATTCTCCTTTTGGCTGTTGAAATGATATTCTCAGGAATAAAAGGTAATATCTAAAATGACAAACCAAAAGCAGAAAATTATTGATGGCGGGATAGAAGTATTTATGGGCAACCTGTTAAGGGCCGGCGTTATCATAGCGGCGACATTGGTTATTTTAGGCGGCGTAATTTATATGTTTAAACATGGTTTTACCATGCCTGACTATAAAAATTTTTACGGCGAACCGCAGGAATTGCGCCACCCAGTAAAAATTTTTAAATATGCGTTTTCTTTACATGGCAGGGGAATGGTACAACTTGGCCTTTTAGCGCTAATAGCCACACCTATAGCCAGAGTTGTGTTTTCTGTGTTCGTTTTTTTCCGCGAGCGGGACAAATTATATCTAGCCATAACTTGTATAGTTCTTGCAGTTTTATGTTACAGCCTTTTCGGCGGACGATAAAAGTTTAACCGGTTTGCAGACATCCTTCCGATTGCTTCAAAAATAATCAAATTTAACCAGCAGAAAGAAGTCAAATAAAACACCATTCCAGCCATTTACAAATCAGCGCTTAAAATTATATTAAAATATAGCCGCATTCAATGTGGTAATAGCGCATAGCAAAGCTGGATTTAATCAAGGGAAATATCTTGAAAGGAGATAAAACTATGATAAAAGTAGGCCTTTTTGTCCGTCTGGAAGCTAAGCCCGGGAAAGAAGCAGAACTTGAGAAATTTCTTCGCGACAGCCTTTGTGTTGTTCAGGAAGAACCGGAAACAATTGTGTGGTTTGCATTACGTTTGGGGCCATCTACGTTCGGAATTTTTGATGCATTTGACAATGAGGCGGGCAGGACGGCGCATCTTTCCGGCCGCGTAGCAATTTCCTTGATGGTCAAAGCGGCGGATCTTCTCACTCATTTGCCTGCAATAGAGAAAGCAGATATTTTGGAAGCAAAGTTTTTGGATAATTATCTTGTAAAGGGGGGAGCGCATGTCAAAGGAAAAAGCTGAATTCGCAGCCCCTTGGTTTACAAAAACTGAAGCAGGAAAAGCGTTTGAAAATTTTTACAATACCTGCCTTAACAAAAGCGTCCTGGATGATAAAACAAGGGAACTTTTAATGGTTGCTTTGGCTTGTGTGTTTCGTTGCCCGCATTGCACTGAAAGCCACATCAAGAAAGCGCTTGAAGCCGGTTGCAAAAAAGAAGAAATCATTGAAGCGCTTTTAATAGCCGCCGTTGAAGGCGCTGGCACCCAGCTTGCCTGGAAGAAAGAGACTTTTATGGAATATCTTGGCAGGTAATCATGAATAAAAAAAGCCCTAAAATCAACAAGCGCGTTGCACTTGTAACAGGGGCGGACCGGGGAATAGGCAGAGAAGTTTGCCGCGAACTTGCGCAGCTTAATTACAAGGTTGTGTTAACCAGCCCGGATAGAAAAAGAGGAGAGGCTGCAGCGAAAAAACTTTTGAAAGAGGGGCTTTGCGTTACTTATCATGTGCTTGACGTTGTAAATAGCAAAGATGTTTCCCGGCTGCGTAAATTCATAATTGAAAAATTCGGCCGTATTGATGTTTTAATAAATAACGCCGGAGTTATGTTTGAGGCAGGAAGAAGCAAGGCTGAGGGCCTTATTTCACGCAGCCTTAAAAAAATACCTAAAAGAAAAGATTTTGGAGAAGGTCCTGGCATACTTGAGGTGGATATTGATATCGTGCGCGCCGTCCTTGAAATAAATACTTTAGGCGCTTTGAGGATGTGCCAGGCGTTTGTGCCGCTTATGGTTAAGGCGGGATACGGACGCGTGGTGAATGTTTCATCAACCCTTGGTCAGCTTAGCACTATGACGGATGATGAAAAAGTGCCTGCCTACCAGTTGTCCAAAACAGCCCTAAATGCTGTTACTGTAATGGTTGCATCCGCAGCCCGCGGCAAAAATGTGGCTGTAAATTCAGTATGCCCAGGCTGGACGCGGACCGATATAGGAGGAAGAGAAGCTCCGCAGTCAGTTGAAGAAGCTGCCGAAACCATAATCTGGCTTGCGACTTATCCGGACAGATGGCCAAGCGGGGAGTTTTTCAGCGATAAGAAAAAAATTGCCTGGTAATAATAATTTAAGGAGGAAACTTATGGCCAAGATAGCTGTTTTAATAGAAGATATGTTTGAAGATTCAGAATACGGCAAGCCCGCGGAAGCTTTTGAAAAAGCAGGGCACGAGCTTGTGCATATAAGCGTTAAAAAAGAGCCTGTTAAAGGGCTGCACACAGGAAAAAAAGTTAAAATAGAAAAATTAATCTCGGAGGTTCAGGCAAATGAATTTGATGCGCTTTTTATACCCGGAGGATATTCTCCTGACCGCCTGAGAGTCGACGATGAGGTGGTTTCTTTCGTGAGAGAATTTTCCAAAAGCGGAAAGCCTTTGTTTTTTATCTGCCACGGTGCGCAGCTTTTAATTACCGCCGATGCTTTAAGGGGCCGCAAAGTTACAGGTTATAAATCAATAGTGCAGGATATTAAAAACGCAGGAGCGCAGTATCTGAATCAGGAAGTGGTGGAAGATAATAATTTTATTTCAAGCAGGTATCCCGATGATATCCCGGCTTTTATAACCGCATGCCTGAATATGCTAAAAAAATATAAGTAAGGAGGTGCTTTATGGCTAAGAAGAAAGTAGCTAAGTATGAATGCGCCAGTTGCGGAGCCAAATCCAGTAAACAGGATAAATGCTGCGGTAAACTTATGAAAAAGAAAAAAGCTTAATCGAACATTTCCGTTTTAAAAAATAAGCCCTGATTTTAACTTAATCAGGGTTTATTTTTTAATGCGCTTTTCTTCAAGCCCCTGAAGCACTATGAAGAAAACAGGCACAAAAGGAATAGCCAGAAGTGTTGAGGAAAGCATCCCGCCGAATACAACCGTTCCAAGCGCGCGCTGGCTGGCAGAACCTGCCCCGAAAGTTATAAGAAGAGGGGAAATTCCGAGGATAAAAGCAAAGGATGTCATTACAATCGGACGGAACCTTCTTCTGGTTGCCTCAACCGCAGCGTCAATTAAAGGCATTCCTTCGCGGTGCAAATCGCGCGCAAATTCAACAATCAAAATTGCATTTTTACTTGCAAGCGCAATCATAAGGACCAGGCCTACCTGTGTGTAAAGGTCCGTGGGGTATCCGCGAATAATAAGCGATATCAAAACTCCGGTAAGCGCAATAGGAACAACCAGGATAATTGCAAGAGGGGATGTCCAGCTTTCATAAAGCGCAGCAAGCACCATATAAACAAGAATGATTGAAAGTATGTAAATGAAGTAAGCTTCGCTGCCGACTCTCTTTTCCTGGTAGCTTGTGGACGTCCAGTCATAAGAAATTCCTTCCGGAAGAATTTTGCCGGCCAACTCTTCCATCTTGGCTATGGCCTGGCCTGAGCTGTAGTTTGCCGCAGCCTGTCCAAAAATTGCTGTTGCGGGATACAGGTTGTAGCGCGTAATAATTTCAGGGCCCTGGACTTGTTTTACATCAAGCAATGTGCCAAGCGGAACCATTTCGCCTTTTAGGTTACGCACGTAAAGATTTTTTATATCGCGGGCTTTTAGGCGGAAACGGTTATCTGCCTGGATGTAAACCTGAAATACCTGATTGTATTTATTAAACAGATTTGCGAAAGACGAGCCAAGGTAGGCGCGCAGTGTTTCAAAAATATCAGAAATTGATACCTGAAGGCTTTCAGCTTTTGTGCGGTCAATATTTAAATAAATCTGAGGATTGGTTATGCTTGAGGTAGTTGTAAGCCCTGACAAGCTTGGTTCAGAATTTCCTGCCTGGATAATTGCGTTTGTTGCCTGCTGCAAGGAAGACAGGCCTTTATCCTGCCTGTCTTCTATCATTAATTGAAAACCTCCTGTTTGCCCCAGCCCGCGGATAGGAGGCGGAATTACAACAAAAGCCTGGGCGTCTTCCAGCTTTGCAAGTTCGCGGTTTAAATATGCTATTATTTTATCCTGGCTCAGTTTAAATCCGCGTTCAGACCAGTCTTTAAAAACCACGAAGGTGGTTGAGGCATTTGGCAAATTAGCCCCGTCAAGAAGAGAAAACCCCCCTATTACTACCCAGAATTGCACTCCGGGTGTTTTTTCAAGTATACCGTTAATTTGATTTGCAAGTTTTTGGCTTCTTGGCTGAGACGCGCCTTCCGGAAGCCGTGAAACTAAAATAGCATAGCCCTGGTCTTCAACAGGAAGAAAACCTGTCGGCCTGTTGAAAAATATAAAAGATGAAGCGCCTATTATTACGGCAAAAATAACAACAGATAAACGCGGCCGTTTTACCATTTTTTTTACAATGCCTATATAGGCGGCAGTTATTGCTTTGAAGCTTTTGTTAAACCCTTTGTAAAAGAAGTTCTGATTTTTTTGGGGAGGTTTAAGCCAGAGAGAGCACTGTACGGGTTTTAAGGTAAGAGCGTTTATCGCGCTTATAACAGCTGTTGAAGCAATTACCAGCGCAAACTGCCTGAAAATCTGGCCTGTAATTCCCGGGAAAAAAGCAGCGGGGAGAAATACAGAAATAAGCGCGAGGGTAATTCCCATTATGGGCCCGGTTAACTCCTGCATTGCTTTTTTTGTCGCTTCTTTTGCCGGCATGCCTTTTTCTATGTAGTAGGAGCTGTTTTCAACTATAACAATAGCGTCATCAACCACAATTCCTATCGCAAGTATCAGCGCAAACAACGTCATAAGATTTATGGAAAAGCCAAGCGCGGCAATGGCAATAAATGTTCCGATAATTGTTACAGGAACAGTAGTTGCGGGAACAAGCATTGCCCTTAGATTCTGCAAAAATAATAAAATTACGATAAGCACCAGTATGCCTGCTATGAAAAGTGTCTGGTATACGCTTTTAATTGCCTGGCGCACAAATTTTGTAGTGTCGTATCTGATGCTGTATTTAAGCCCGGGGGGAAATTGTTTGTTCATTTCATCCATTGATTTGTAAACTTTATCCGCAACCGAAATGGCATTTGCGTCGGGAAGGGCGAATATCGGTATAAGCGCTGCCTTGTGCCCGGTAAATCTTGAAAAGTTGGTAAAAGTCTGCTGGCTTAATTCAACTTTTGCCACGTCTTTAATCCTTACAATCCGGGCAGCCGGCCCGCTTTCGCTTTTAATAATAATATCTTCAAACTGCTTTGTGTCGGAGAGCCTTCCGAGCGCGTTAATTGTAAATTGAAATTGCTGGTTGCTTGGCACCGGCGGAGAGCCGAGGTTCCCCGCAACAACCTGGAAGTTTTGCGCCTGTATTGCGTTTAGGACATCTGTTGTGGTGATGCCCAAAGCCTGCAGCCTGTTGGGGTTAAGCCATACGCGCATACTGTATGAGCCGGCACCCCTTACAACAACCTGTCCCACACCCGGCAGCCTTGCCAGGGGATTAACCAGGTTAATTAATGCGTAATTTGAAAGGTATATTTCTTCAAATCTTTCATCGTCAGAATAAAGGCTTATTACAAGCAGAATATTCGGAGAAACTTTTTTTACAACCACACCTTGTTCGGTTGCCCCGCCGGGAAGCTGACTAAGCGCGCTGTTAACCAGATTTTGCACAAGGGCGAGCGAGGTGTTTAAATCTGTTCCTACGTCAAAAGTAATTGTGAGGCTGTAGCTTCCGTCGCTTGAGCTGGTTGATGACATATAAATTGAGCCCTCAACGCCGTTTACTGCTTCTTCAAGGGGAACGCCTATGGTTTTGGCAACTACATCAGCGCTTGCTCCGGGATAGCGCGTAGATACCTGTATGGTTGGAGGAACTATCTGGGGGTATTGTGAAACAGGAAGCCTGCTGAAGCAGACAAACCCGAGGATGATTGTAACAATTGCGATTACATTTGCGAATATCGGCCTGTCTATAAAAAAATCTGAAATCATTTTTTTATTTGCTCTATCCTGGGGCTGGCCCTTTTTCCCGGAGAAACTTTTAGTAAACCTTTTATAACCACCATTTCATCGCCGTTAAGCCCTTCCTCAATAGTTATCAAATTATCAACAGAAAATCCGGTTTTTATATCGCGGCGTTCAATGATATTGTCGCTGTTTAAAATAAATACATATTCGCCCAGCTGATCGTTGGCTATTGCTTCCTCAGGAAGCAGCATTGAATTTTTTTCTTCAAGCGGAATATAAATACGCGCATAGGTGCCGGGAAGTATTTCTCCTGACGGGTTTGGGATTATGCCGCGTAAAAGCAATGTTCCGGTTGTTGTGCTTACTGTTGAAGATGTAAAATCTATATAACCTTCATGGGGGAAGCCTTCTTCATTAACCAGGCCAACTCGGATTTTCCAGTCTTTTGAATCCGGCTGTGGAGGAGTTTTTGAACTTTTTAAAAGCCTTGCGAAGTCTGTGTCGCTTATCGTGAAATAAACGTAAAGAGGATTTATCTGCGTTAACTGGGTAAGAGGGGTATTTTCTCCGGAACCGACCAGATTGCCGGGGTCCTGTAATCTTCTGTCAATTCTTCCGTCAAACGGCGCGCGAACCTCGGTGTAGTCCAAATCAAGTTTCGCAAGGACTTTATTGGCCTGCGCTATTTTAAGGTTCGCTTTTGCAGAGTCGCGCTGGTAGCGCCAGTTGTCTACATCGCTTTTTGCGGCAGCCTTATAAGCGAATAATTTTTTATAACGGATTAACTGTGCCTGAGCATACTTAAGCAGCGCTTTTTGCATGGCAACCTGGCCTTCTGCCTGTTTGAGTCTTGCCTGGTAAGTATCCTGTTCTATTAAAAAAAGAAGAGTATCTTTTTTAACGATTTGCCCGTCATTAAAAAAAACTTTATCCAGGTATCCGGCAACACGCGCAACAAGCTCAACCATGTTTATCGCCTGGACATTGCCCACAAGTTCCAGGTGGTCGTGCGCAGCTGTTCTTAAGGGCTCACTCACTGCAATCTGCGCGATTTCCTGTTTGGCTGATTTATTGCCGGAGCATCCGGTTGAGATAACCGCGGCAATTAGAATAAAAAATATTTTTAACTTCACAATGCGCATTTTCTTAAACTGTTAATTGATACCCCACGCTTTTTACCGCTATTTTTGAATACCCGGGTTATACGACTCAGGCTTAAGTAAATTCCCCCAATCTGTCCGTTTCGTCATTTCTTTTGCTATGTCCGCTGGTATCAGGTTTTTTCCTTCGCGTATTTCCCAACCGCCGCCAAGCGCCCTGTAAAGCGCGACTGTATTGTTTGCGATATCTCCGAGCGCAATAGCAAGGTTGTCCTGCTCAGCGAGAAGGGACTGTTCAGCGTTTAATACGGTTGTAAAATCTTTAAGTCCCTCTTGATATTGTTTTATTGAAAGGCCAAGCGATGTTTTAGCGGAGGAAACGCTTTTGGATAAAAGCTGCGCGCGCTTCTGCGATTTTAAAAAAGCAATCAGGTTGTCTTCAACTTCCTGCTGCGCAATAAGCACGGTATTCTGGTAATTAACAAGGGTTTCCTGGAAACGCGCGTCCTGGAACCTGACATTATTGGTAATTTGCCCGTAGTTAAGTACGTTCCATTGAAATGACGGGCCTGCCTGGTAATTCCTGCTTTGCCATTTAAAAACGTCTTTAAGCTTTGCCGGCCCTATATCGCTTGAAGAGAATCCGAATGTTCCGTTAAGGCTTAGCGCCGGATAAAGTTCAGCCTTTGCAACGCCTATCTGGTTGCATTGCGCAATTGCCTGATACTCTGCGCTTCTTATGTCAGGGCGCCTGCGCAGTAAGTCCGCAGGTATGCCGGTTATTATTCTTGCCGGAGAAAGCGGTATTTTTGTTTTCGCTTTTAAAATTTGCGTTAAATTATCAGGCGCCATGCCGAGCAACACGCAAAGAGCGTTTTTGTCCTGCCTTAGCTGTGTTTGAAGCGGAGGGATTGTTGCTAATGTGTTGTTTAATATTGTTTTTGCCTGTTCTACATCCAGCAATGTTACCGCGCCTGTTTTGTAACGTTGCACAGTCAGCTTTAAAGATTCTTTTTGTGTTCTCGTATTCTGCGTTGCAATTTCCAATCTTGTTTCAACGGTCGCTATATTTATATATAAGGTTGCAACGTCAGCGGTAAGAGTTACCAGGGCATTGTCGTAGTCGGCAACAGAGGAGAGCCAGTTTGCCTTGGCAGATTGTATCTGGCGCCTGTATTTGCCCCAAAAATCAAGTTCCCATATTGCGCCTGCCCCAAACTCCACTTGGGAAAATTTTGCCGCAGATATTGCGCTTGCGGCATTCTTGCTTAGCCGTTCCTTCTGCAAAGAGCCGGAAATAGTTTGGGTTTGAGGGAAAAGCTCTCCTTGCGCAATGCCAAGCTGTGTGCGCGCTTCCAATACGCGCATTGCAGCCATCCGTAAGGACAGATTTTCTTTGTAGGCTTTATCTATTAAACTGTCCAAAACAGGATCGTTGAATGTTTTCCACCAGCTGCGGTAATCGCCCGGTTTATTG
>JAQTUC010000038.1 GCA_028710385.1 Candidatus Omnitrophota bacterium | reverse complement strand
AAAAAGTAGACTCAGAAGATATAGAAAAATACGGCGTTGAGAAATACCTAAAGGGCGTAAAAGGCGTCTTGGTTCCCGGAGGTTTCGGCAACCGCGGGATAGAGGGCAAAATCGCAGCCAGCAAATTTGCGCGGGAAAATAATATCCCGTATTTTGGCATATGCCTTGGCATGCAGATAGCGGTTATTGAATTTGCAAGGAACGCCTGCGATTTTAAAAACGCAAATTCTACTGAGTTTAATAAAGACACAAAATATCCTATAGTAAGTTTGCTGGAGGAGCAGAAAAAGGTTAAGGATATGGGCGCAACAATGCGTTTGGGCGCTTATGAATGCCGTTTGAAAAAAGGCACAAAAGCTTATGACGCCTATAGGAAAGAGAAAATATCAGAAAGGCACCGCCATAGATATGAATTTAATAACGCTTACCGCGAGGCAATGCAGAAGAAGGGGATGGTTTTTTCCGGAATTTATCACAAGAAAGACCTGGTTGAAATAGTTGAATTGTCCAGCCATCCCTGGTTTGTCGCCTGCCAGTTCCATCCGGAATTCCAGTCAAAACCGGAAAGCCCGCACCCGCTGTTTAAAAACTTCATCAAAGCTGCGTTATCCAACGCAAAGAAATCTTAAAGCAGGGGAAGATATTTTTTAATTTCGTGCTGTGTAATTTGTATGCGGTATTCTTCCCACTCTTTTTTCTTGTTGAAAAGAAATCTCGTAAAAATATGCTCGCCCAGGGCTTCTCTTATAAACTTGCTTTTTTCTGTTTCAAGTATTGCTTCAAAAAGGTTTCCTGGAAGAGATTCAACCCCGCGTTTTTCGCGTTCTTCCATAGCCATGTGATAAAGATTTGGCTCAACCGGAGCCATAAGGTTGTATTTTTTCTCAATTCCCTCTAAGCCTGCCGCAAGCATTACCGCAAAAGCAAGATAGGGGTTACAGGAGGGATCCGGACACCTTAATTCCACGCGCGTTGCTTTTTCGTTTCCCGGCCGATAGAGCGGAACCCTTAAAAGCGCGGTGCGGTTTCTTTGCGCCCATGAAATGTATACCGGAGCCTCGTATCCGGGAACAAGCCTTTTATAGGAGTTCACCCATTGCGCAGTAAGAGAGCAGATTTCACGCGCATGGTTTAATTGTCCTGCAATAAATTCTTTGGCAAGGGAGGAGAGATGATGCTTGTCTTTTTTGTCAAAAAACATATTGCGGTCTTCCTTAAACAAAGATTGATGCACGTGCATGCCTGAGCCATTTACTCCGAAAAGCGGCTTTGGCATAAAAGTTGCGTAAACCCCGTTTTGTTCGGCAATTTCCTTAATGACATATTTGCTGGTAATTACATTATCAGCCATAGTTAATGCATCGTTATATTTAGGGTCAATTTCATGCTGGCTGGGCGCTACTTCATGATGCGCTGCTTCCATTATTATGCCCATTTCTTCAAGCATGCGCACGGTCTTATTTCTCATCGTATCCGCAAGGTCATTTGGTATAAGTTCAAAATAAGAGCCTTCGTCAATAACTTCCGGGCTTTTGTCGGATCTAAAATAAAAGTATTCAATTTCCGGTCCGACATAAAATGTAAACCCAAGTTTTTTCGCCCTAGCCAAAGCTCTCTTTAAAACATAACGCGGATCCCCGGCGTAATGGGAAAGGTCCGGATTTAAAATATCGCAGAAAAGCCTTGCCGTTAAATTTCCTTCTTTTGTCCAGGGAAGTATTTTAAAAGTTGAGGTATCCGGCATTGCAATAATATCTGATTCCTGGGCTTCCGCAAAGCCGGTGACAGAGGAGCCGTCAAAACCTTTTCCATGGTCTAAAACATCTTTTAATTCCCCGGGTGTTATAGATATGCATTTAAGTATTCCAAGGATGTCCACAAACCAAAGTTGTATGCTTGTTACCTCGGCCTTACGCACTTTTTCAAGAATTCCTGCGATAGCCTCAGCCTTGCTCGCGCCTGTTTTGGCTGAGGGCCCTTCGCCTGCAGACTCTGCAACAGAGGATGAGCCTTTTGCCTCAAGAGTATTTTTTGGAATAATGTAACGGCTTCCGACTTTCTCTGCGTATAGATTGCCGTGTTTAATGCGTTCAATAACTGCCTGCCTGCTTATGCCTAAAACCTTAGCAGCTTCTGTGGGGCTTAAATACTCCTGTTCCATTGTGTCCTCCTTTCTCTTTGTAAACCTATATTTTAATATTGTACTACAATTGTAAAATATTCATTGACAATTGTCAAGTAAATTGTTGTAATTTTTTACAAAGTGCTAAAAGCATTGAAAAATATAGCAGTTTTTGATTAAGAAATAGGCAAAGTTTGCACTTTTTGTAAAGCGCGTTATGATTGCGGTTTACAATTCAGGGAAAAACCCGTATTTTAGCAGCCTGTTTTTTGAAAGTTTAAGTGTTGATTTTGTGTGAAATATTGCTACAATATGAAATACTAAAAAATTATGATGAAGAAAAGTTCCTACAAAGAATATCTTGAGGCGTTAAGCAAAATAGGCAAAGCCATAACCAGCGATCTTTATCTGGGCGACATCCTAAAGCTTATAGTCACCCTTGCCGCTAATGTAATGAATGCCAAGATATGCTCGCTTTGGCTGCTTGATGAAAAGGACAGAGCGCTTCGTATCCGTGCAACCCAGGCAATGAGCGAGGAGTATCTTAAGGAAAGAAGGCTTTTGGTTGGGGAAGGCATTGTGGGTTTGGTTGCAAAAGAAAAAAAACCAATTGTTATATTGGACGTTTTAAAGGATGCGCGCTACAAAGAAAAAACCCTGGCTAAAAAAGAGAAACTTACCTCAATGCTAAGCGTGCCTATGATGGTAAAGAACAAAATTATAGGCGTAATAAACTGCTATACCACGACCCTATATGAGTTCAGCGACAGCGATATAGACCTTCTTACTACTGTTGCCAACCAGGCCGCTGTTGCCATAGAAAACACCGAATTGATGGTAAAAACAAAGATTGTCCAGGAAGAGCTTGAGGCGCGTAAAAAGATAGAAAAAGCCAAGGGTATACTGATGAAACAGAAAAACCTTACGGAAGAGCAGGCCTATGAACTGCTTAGAAAAGCCAGCATGAACAAGCGCCTTACCATGAAGGATGTTGCAGAGGCCATTATACTTTCCAGCGAGATCAAGGGAGCTTGACATTCGGTTTTTAATATGTTATAAATAATTAACAACGACGTTTGCGGCAAAGAAGCCTCAATCCAAAAGATTGGGGATTTTTTATTTTTAGAGGACAAAGACGCCCTCAAAAGAGGCATGGAATGCTTATTTTGAGGGTTTTTTATTCTCCTTCGCAGAAATTCGCGCTAAAGAAAGTAAAAGCGAAGGAGCTCTGCGAAGCCCCACTGCAAGATTGTTTGCTAAGGGCGAAGCAGAGTTTAGCTTCGGAGAATGAATCTTGGCAGAATTTTTCAAAAGACCCGGCCATTTATGCGGTGAGATTCATTTTAGGGGTAAATATGAGGCAATTTGAAGACTTAATAACAAAAATATCGCCGAAATTAAGGGCAATAGCCAGAAAGCTTGACGGAAGGTATACGTCGTTTGACGATGACGATTTATACCAGGAGGCCCTGTTTAGCTTATGGGAGAAGTATAATGAAAATAAGTTAAGCGATAAAACCGACAGTTATATATTGCAAGGCTGCTTGTTTTTTCTTAAGAACCATATAAGAAAAGTCTACAAAAAAATTGACGCAAAATCAGTAAGCTTAAACGCAGTTATAAATGAAGACGAGGGCACGCTTGAGGATGTTCTTGCTTCAAGGTGCATTGACCCGGGAGCCGGTTCTTTTGAATGCAGCCTGCTTTTAAAAGATATCTATGCAAAGCTGAGCGACCAGGAGAAGAAGGTGGCAGATTTATCTATCAACGATACAACCGTAAGAGAAATAGGAAAACGCCTGGGCATATCCCACGTTATGGTTGTTAAGATAAGAAACAGAATAAAGAGCAAATGCGAAACGATAAGGAAGGAGATTGCGTAAATTCGGTTACCAGGTCGCGCTTTGTTTTACTTGTATTATTGTAAGTTGTTTAATTAACACATTGTAGTGTAACGCGGTTGACGGTGTTCGCAAAACGAATGCCGTTTTTTATTTTAAGCGGCCGGGTGCGGCCGTAAGACAAACAGTTTAAGCTAATTAGACGCAGGCGTCTTAAGTCCGGAGTGGACAAAAAGGCGCCTGCGTTTTTTTGTTTCGGGACAGAATGGACAGCCGGCTGGCTGCTTTATGAAAAAGGAGGTTTTTTATGCGAAGGTTTAAGGCATTTTTCTGGGTGTTTCTGTTTGCGTTTACTGTTCTTGCGGCGTTCAATGTTTTTGCAGAGGATGCCGTTACAAAAATTGATACCGGAGATACTGCCTGGGTGCTTGTTTGTTCGGCGCTGGTTATGTTTATGACGCCGGGACTTGCGTTCTTTTACGGCGGAATGGTACGCAAGAAAAATGTTTTAAGCATACTTATGCAATGTTTTATTATTTTGTGCGTTGTGGCAATACAATGGGTGCTGTTTGGCTACAGCCTTTCATTCGCTCCGGGTAAAGGTTTCTGGGGAGGATTTTCCTGGTTTGGCCTAAACAAAGTAGGATTTGCGCCGTATCCGGATTATTCACCTACCATACCGCATCAGGCATTTATGATTTTTCAGGCAATGTTTGCGATAATTACGCCTGCTTTAATAATCGGCGCTTTTGCAGAGAGGATGAAATTCTCCGCATTTTTGCTTTTTACCGTGCTTTGGGCAACATTTGTTTATGACCCTGTTTGCCACTGGGTTTGGGCGATAGGAGGCTGGCTTAGAAATTACGGCGCGCTTGATTTTGCCGGCGGCACAGTTGTTCATATAAATGCCGGAATAGCGGCAATTGTCACTGCGCTTTTAATAGGAAGAAGAAAGAACCTTGATTCAAACACGCCTGCGCCTCACAATCTTCCTTTTGTTGTTTTGGGAACGGCAATGCTTTGGTTCGGATGGTTCGGTTTTAATGCGGGAAGTTCTCTTTCTGCAAACGGCCTTGCGGTTAACGCGTTTGTCGTAACAAACACAGCTGCTGCAGCAGCAGGTTTAAGTTGGGCAATTTTAGAGTGGCTGCGTAATGGAAAGCCTACGATGTTCGGCGTTGCTTCAGGCGCTGTTGCGGGACTGGTTGCAATTACGCCCGCGGCAGGATTTGTAAGCGTGATTCCGGCGATAATTATAGGCTTGCTTGTCAGTGTTTTCTGTTTCACTGCTGTAAGTATTTTAAAACCTAAATTCGGCTATGATGATTCTTTGGATGCCTTTGGTGTTCATTGCGTCGGCGGCATCTGGGGCGCTATCGCCACGGGATTGTTTGCTTCAAAAGCAGTTAATCCGGTAGGCGCTGATGGATTATTCTTCGGCAACCCGAAACAGCTTCTGGTGCAATTACTTGCTGTTGCGGTTACTATAGCAGTCAGCGCAGCGGGCACTTTGATTATCTATAAGGTGGTTGACATTTTAATAGGTATGCGCGTAGGGGAAAAAGAGGAATTAATAGGCCTTGATTTAACGCAGCACCGCGAACGGGCCTACACAGTCTTAGAGTAAAATATAAAGGAGGGTTTGATGAAATTAATTATAGCTATAATCCAGCCTTACAAGCTTGAAGAAGTCAAGGAAGAGCTTTATAAAACAGATATCAATCTGCTTACTGTAAGCGAAGTTCTTGGCCATGGCAGGCAGAAAGGCGTGGCTGAGGTTTACCGCGGAAGCAAAGAAACAGGAAACCTTCTAAGAAAAGTGCGCCTTGAAATAGCCGTTAATGATAATTTTGTAGAGCCTGCAATAAAAGCGATTATAAAAGGCGCAAAAACAGGAGAAACCGGTGACGGAAAAATATTTATTCTTGACCTTAAGGATTGCGTGCGTATACGCACAGGGGAGAAAGGCCCGGTTGCTATAGGTTAGATTTGCTGATTAAAGGTAAATTTTGCTGAGTTCGTATATTAAGGCGCTTATATTGTTTAAGCGCCTTAATATTTTCATCAAAAAAAATGCTTTCAGGCGATAACAACCCTAAAAACAATTGACAAACCTTTAATTAATGTTATACTTCCGTTTTACCATTCCATCACAATTCCACAAAGTTAGTGGAGGATAAAAGGAGTACGTAAACGCAGAAAACCAGTTTACATTCAGCATGGAGACTTTTTTTGTTCTTTTACTGTTTATAAAATAATAAATAATACGGAGGTCCAATATGCACGGATTGTCTCTTTTTGAGCAAGTCGGAATTTGGAGTGTTTTAGGCATTGCGGTTGTGGGGCTTTTCTACGCGCTTTTCTTGCGTAAGCAAATTCTTCGCGAGGATAAAGGAAGCGCAAAAATGCAGGAAGTATGGGGGGCAATAAAAGAAGGCGCTGACGCTTATTTGCGTAAGCAGCTAAAAACAATACTGCCGCTTATTATTCTGCTTACATTTGCATTGTTCTTATCGGTTTATATTGCTCCGCCTTCAAAAGAAGCCATGGAGAGATTCAGCGGGCAGTCAGAGTCAACAGTCCGCCTTATTATAGGTTTAGGAAGAGCGATTGCTTTTATTATGGGCGCTTTATTCTCTCTTATCGTAGGCCAGCTTGGCATGCGTATGGCTGTTCAGGCAAACGTAAGAGTTGCTCAGTCGGCAAAAAAATCATTTGCTGACGCTTTAAGGGTTGCTTACCGCGCAGGCACAATCACAGGAATGCTTACTGACGGCCTGGGGCTTCTCGGCGGAACAATTATATTTATAATTTTTGGCATAGCTGCGCCTGATGCGCTTTTGGGTTTTGGTTTCGGAGGAACTTTGCTTGCGCTTTTTATGCGCGTTGGCGGAGGAATTTTTACAAAAGCAGCTGATGTCGGCGCAGATTTAGTTGGTAAGGTTGAAGCAGGAATACCGGAGGATGACCCGCGTAACCCGGCGGTTGTGGCTGACCTTGTGGGCGACAACGTAGGCGATTGTGCAGGTATGGCTGCTGATATTTTTGAATCATACGAAGTAACAATAGTTTCAGGCTTGATTCTAGGCCTTGCGCTTTATCACATAACAGGAAAGCTTGAGTGGATAGTTTATCCTTTGCTTGTGCGAGGAATAGGCGTGCTTTGTTCTATCATAGGAACTTACGCAGTAAAAAGCACTTCATCCAAAATAGGCTCAGCAATGAAAGCAATCTTCAGGGGGTTTTTGACTTCAGCGGTCATTTCCGTAGTATTGTTCGGAATACTTGCTTTCATCTATTTGAAAAATATTCCAGGCGGCTGGTGGAGACCGTTTCTTGCAACAGCTGCGGGAGTTTTGCTTGCTATTTTAATTGACAGGCTTACAGAATATTTTACAGGCACAGAAGGCAAGCCGGTTCAGGAAATACGCAAATCTACAAATACAGGCCCTGCAACAACAATTCTTTCAGGGCTTTCTGTCGGATATGAATCAAGCGTTTGGGCGATACTTGTTATTGCCGCGGCAATTTTCGGTTCAATAATGATTTTTGGAACAATGCCAGGCGTAACAGGCGCGGCAAGGATTACCTATATACTTTATGGCGTGGCCATGACAGGTATAGGTATGCTTACTTTAACGGGAAACAACGTTGCCATGGATTCTTTCGGGCCTATTGCGGATAACGCAAACGGAATAGGGGAAATGTCCTGGCACGGAAAAGATGACAAAGAAACACAAAACGCACGCAAAATTATGGCTGACCTTGATGCGGTCGGCAACACCACAAAAGCAATTACAAAAGGCGTTGCCATAGGCTCTGCTGTTATTGCTGCGGTTTCTCTTTTCGGTTCTTATATGGTGGACGTAAGCAATATTCAGGCAACCATAGGCGTGCCTTTTGCCGAGCAGTTAAATAATTTGGGAATCCGCGTTTCCATACCCCAGGTTTTTGTGGGGCTTTTAATCGGCGGAGCATTACCTTGGTTATTTTCTTCTTTTTCAATACAGGCAGTTTCCCGCGCAGCGCATTTAATTGTTTTGGAAGTGCGCAGGCAGTTTAAGCTCGGCGCTTTGGATGGAAAAATAAAACCTGATTATAAACAGGCGGTTGCAATTTCAACTACCGCAGCTCAGAAAGAATTAATCAGCCTTGCTACCATAAGCATTGTCGCTCCTATTCTTGTAGGGCTTGTGCTTCAGGTTGAGGCTTTGGGAGGATTCCTGGCGGGAATAATTTTATCAGGCCAGCTTCTTGCCGTGTTTATGTCAAACGCAGGAGGAGCCTGGGACAACGCCAAGAAAACCATAGAGGATGAGGAAAAGGATCACGCGCGTAACCGCGGAAAAGGTTCAGAGAGGCATAAGGCAGGAGTTGTAGGCGATACAGTAGGAGACCCGTTAAAAGATACTGCGGGCCCCGCGCTTAACCCGATGATAAAGGTTGTTAATCTTGTTTCAGTAATAATAGCTCCTATAATTGTTCAATATAGCAAGCCATCTATCGCTAAGGACATAATTATTGTTGTGTTGTTTGTGGTTGTTGTTTGGGCCATACTTCAGAGCAAAAAACAGGCCGAGGACGTATCAATTGCCGAGTAAATTCAGGGCTGTAACGCTATTGACAAATTAGTCAGGAATAGTAGAATTTCACTTTAATTATTTGATAACTATTCCCTGTGTTTCTTAAAAAAACGCTTAGGTTTTAAAACCGGAGGATATAACTAACCCATTTCCGGACGCAAAAATCCTGAAATGGGTTGTTTGTTTAGCATGCCTGGAATTACCATACTTTTAGCTGTTTTCGTGCCAATTGTCGGCTCTGCCATTCTGCCGTTTGCCGGCATTTTTAGCAAACGTTTAAGAAATGCGCTTTCCTTTTTCCTGGTTTTCGCTTCATTTTGTTTTTCTTTAACGATGCTGCCGCGCATAATGTCCGGCGGACAAATATTTTTCTTTAAGGCGTTTCCTTTGGGCCTTAACCTTTCATTTACCGCAGACGCCCTGGCTGTTTTTATGGCCCTGGTTTCTTCTGCTATCAGCGCAATAATAATTTTTTATTCCTTCGGATATATAAGCCACTACGAACATCAGACTGAATATTATTCCATGGTTACTTTGTTCCTCGGTTCAATGATGGGCCTTGTGTTTTCATCAAATCTCATTCTTCTTTATATTTTCTGGGAACTTACCGCAATTTGCAGCTGGCGGTTAATCGGATTTTTCAGGGAAAAGCTTTTTGTGTTACGCGCGGATAAGGCGTTTCTCATGACGTTTTTCGGCGCTTTACTTATGCTTGCGGGTTTCCTTATAATTTATCAGCAGGCAGGCTCTTTTGAGCTTAGCGCAATAAAAGAAACTTTCAAAAATAATCCAATAAGCAATCTCGCTGTTTTATTTGTCCTTATAGGCATACTTTCAAAATCCGCAACGCTTCCTTTCCAGGCGTGGCTTCCGGATGCGGGCGTGGCGCCTTCGCCGGTTACCGCGCTTCTTCACGCCGCTGTTCTGGTTAAAATAGGCGTATATGTTTTTGCCCGCCTTTTTGTATTTACTTTTAATGTGTGGGAGATATGGCACACGATAGTTCCGGCAATAGCCGCAGTAAGCGCAATTGTTTCAGCCGGCTGCGCTTTGGTTGAAACAGATATTAAAAGAATAATTGCGTATTCAACTATAAGCCAGATAGCCTTTATATTTCTTGGTTTAAGCACAAATGTAGCCGTAGGCATAGCAGGAGGGCTTTTGTATATTCTTATGCACGGAATTTCAAAAGCAGGGTTATTTCTTTGCGCAGGCATAGTTGAGCAGAATACAAAAGTAAAAGACATAACTAAACTTGGCGGGCTTATAAAAACCATGCCTCTTACCGCTGTTTCGTTTTTACTTTGCGCTTTTTCGGTTATGGGTATTCCGCCTTTCGGAGGATTTTTCAGCAAATATATGGTATTTAATTCAGCTATTGAGAGCGGCCATATTGTAATTAATTTTGTTTTTCTCATAGGCGCTTTTATGACAGTGCTTTATCTTGTAAGGTTGTTTAATCTCGTTTTTATGGGAGAGCCGCAGTCAGGGCTTCCCAGGGAAGGCTCACGCACTATGGTTACCGCAGTTATGATTTTAGGGGCGCTTTCGCTTGCAAGCGGAATTTTTGTTTATTATCCGTTTCAACTGGCGCAATTAAGCGCTTTTAACCTTACAGGATTAATCAGATGATGAATTTACCTTTATATATCAGTCTTGTTGTAGCTGTCCCGATTATCGGGGCTGTTCTTTTGTTTTTATTCCCGCAAAACCTTAAAAAATTTAACGGATTATTTTCGCTTTTTGTTGCTTTTATAAATCTCGTAATAGCCGTTTTGTTATTCGGAAAGAATTTTTCCTTTGTCTGCCCCTGGCTTAGTTTCGGATTTGAGTTTGCGGTAAGGCTGTATGGCTTTAGCACATTTATGCTTGTTGCCGCTGCCGGTTTTGCTTTTCTGATTACGCTTTATTCAACCGTTTTTATGAACGACAGAGAACACAGGACCCAATTTTATTCTTATCTTTTAATAACCCTTGGTTTAACAAACGGAGCGTTAATTGCGGATAATTTATTCCTGCTTCTATTTTTCTGGGAAGGTTTGCTTCTTGTTTTATTCGGCATGATAGCAGTAGGGGCAAAGGGAGCTTTCAGGGCAGCAAGCAAAGCCCTGATTATTACGGGCGTGTGCGACCTTTGCATGATGATAGGTATTATTATCGCGGGTAATTTATCAAACACTTTAACTATCTCAAAAATACATCTTGCCTCAGGAGGATTGGGCAGCCTGGCGTTTGTGCTTTTAATGATAGGCGCTATTTCAAAGGCAGGCTCAATGCCGTTTCACAGCTGGATACCTGATGCCGCAACAGCAGCGCCGCTTCCTTTCATGGCTTTGGTTCCGGCAGCTTTGGAAAAA
Source organism: Candidatus Omnitrophota bacterium (assembly GCA_028710385.1). GTDB lineage: Bacteria > Omnitrophota > Gorgyraeia > Duberdicusellales > 4484-171 > JAJYOP01. Next base: position 1,009 of record JAQTUC010000038.1, on the reverse strand, counting down.
CTTCTCGGCATTTATTTTCTGGCAAGAATTTCCCTTGATATGTTTAAGCTAAGCGCCAATTCTGCTTTAAGCTCGCTGCTTATGTGGATAGGAATTCTTACAATACTTTTAGCGGTTATGATGGCGCTGATACAAAAAAACTACAAACGTCTTCTTTCCTATCACGCAATAAGCCAGGTCGGATACATGATTTTAGGCATAGGAACAGCGGTTCCTGCCGGAATAGTCGGCGGAATTTTCCATATGATTAATCACGCAATTTATAAAAGCGGTTTATTTTTAACCGGCGGAGCGGTTGAAAAGCAGACAAATACAACCAACCTTGAAGAGCTCGGCGGGCTTGGCAAAAAAATGCCGGTTACCTTTATATGTTTTATTATAACCGCGGCTTCAATATCAGGAGTGCCTCCCTTTAACGGATTTTTTTCAAAGGAGCTTGTTTATGACGGAGCTCTTGAGAGGGGATTGATATTTTACCTTGCGGCCCTGGCAGGCTCTTTTTTAACTGCAGTTTCTTTTCTTAAACTCGGGCACACTGTATTTGTTGGAAAACGTTCGGAGGCTCACGAAAATGTCAGGGAAGTTAAGTGGCAGATGCTGCTGCCGATGATTGTTATAAGCTTTTTCTGCGTGCTATTCGGGCTTTTAAATACTCTGCCTTTAAACGGAGTAATAATACCGACAGTTAAAGAGGCATTGCAGGGTGACCATAGCTTTGCGTTCCACATTAACATAAAACTTATCGCCGCAACTGTAGTCGTTTTAATACTTGCATTTTTAAACCATATTTTCGGAGTGCGCTTAAATAAGAGCGCCTTGCACGCTACTGACCATATAAGATATGCGCCGCTGTTGTCGCCGATTTACGACAGAGCAGAAAAAAGACTTTTTGACCCTTATGAAATAGGCCTTAAGCTGGCTGTGCTTTTTTCAAAACTTCAATTTAAATTTGATAAGTTTATAAATATGTTTTACGATGTGGTAACTGTCAAAGTATTCTGCACTACGG
>JAQTUC010000037.1 GCA_028710385.1 Candidatus Omnitrophota bacterium | reverse complement strand
CGCGGAAAGCAAAAGATAATCGCAGATATCTTCTCCTGTCAGGCAATTGCCCGCGGTTTTAAGATTTTTGGAAGTTTCCTCTATTGTTTCTCCGGTAATGTGCGTTGCGATGCCTGCTTCGCCGTATCCTTCTATGCCGTTTCCAAGCTTAAGCGTAAATAAAATATTTTCCAAACTTTTATGCTCGCCTAAAGAAGTGCTAAAAGGGCAAATCAGCTCTTTTTTTAAACTTGTCACTGAAAATCCCGCAACGCAAAAATTGTTTACCTGCATAATAGGAATTATGTTACCGCGAAAACGGCAATTTGCAATAGCTTAACCTAATGCCAGCTTAAATATTTTAACTTACCGATTTTTTAAGCAATACAAGCGTTTCCAAATGCGGGGTTTGCGGAAAGAAATCAAACGGTTCTATAAATTCCGGTTTATAAGCAACTGATAAGTCTTTAAGGTTTGAGAAAAGCGTATCCGGGTTACAGGAAGAATAAAATATTGTTTTTGGGGACAATCTTAAAATAGCTCTTATTATTTTACCGGATAAACCTGATCGCGGCGGATTAATTATCAAAACATCTATGCCCTTGTAAAATGCGCCCTGGGTATTTAAAAAAGCCCTTGCGTCAGCGGTAAAAAAAGAAATATTCTCAATGTTATTTTCCTTTGCGTTCTGCCAGGCGCAATCAACGATAGCCTGCGAAACTTCAACGCCCCATACAAATTTAGCGTCTTCTGACAGGAAAATCCCTATAGAGCCTCCTCCGCAGAAAAGGTCAAGAACATTTTCTTCTTTGCTAAGGTTTGCGTATTGTTTTATTTTTCCATAAAGCTTTTCTATCGCAATCGGGTTTACCTGGAAAAAAGAATCAATTGCTATTTTAAATTTGAATTTATCAAGCCTCTCCTCTATGAAAGGCTCGCCAAAAAGCAGCTCTTTTTTTTCAAATACAACAGCGTCAGAAAGAGAATCATTAACAATATGGTAAATTGATTTAAGATTTGAGCTTAAACTAAGCCCTTTAAGCATATTTACAAATTCTTCTTTGCTTAAGTTTTCGCTGCTTGTTGTAACCAGGCCGAACATAAGCTCGTTTGTAAATTTAGTTTCGCGTATAATCAGGTTCCTTAAAAAACCTTTATGCGAAAATTTATTGTGGACTGAATTTCCTTTTGCCGTAAAAAATTCTTTGATTGCTTTTAATATTGTTCCCGCGTCTTTTGAGAAAATAAGGCACTCGGTAATATCAACCAGCTCGCCATGGCTTGCCTTTTTATACAATCCGCAGGCAATGCCTTGTTTCTCCCCGAATGAAAATTCCATTTTGTTGCGGTAAAACCACTCATTAAAAGAATTAATCGGCTTAAGTTCGCAGTTAATTCCGTATACCGACATTAATTCCCTTATGCTTTCTTCCTTACAAAGAGCCTGAACAGGATAATCTATATCCTGGAAGCTGCACCCTCCGCAAGAGCCAAAATGTTTGCAAGTATTCATCGCTTTCTCGTCACACGTTACACGTATCAAGTGACACGTTTTAAAGACGTGATACGTGCTACCTGCTATGTGATACTAATTTACAACTAATCTCTCCAGTTTCTTTCTTTTCCCTTTTTTGGGCTGACTAAATGGCTCGCCTATAGCTAGAACCGCTTTAAGCTCTAAAGTTTTTGAAAACTTAAGTACTTTTTTTATTTCCGCGCGCTGATTTAATATCTCGCCCAGCCAGCAAGCGCCTAATTTTTGAGAATGAATGTATAAAAGCATATTCTGTATGCAGGCGCCTATTGCCATAAGGTCTTTTTCAAGATTATAGGAAGATTTTTTATCCAGAAAAACCAGAATAATTTTATCCGCGCCTTTTATTACATAACTATAATGCGTAAATTTAGTCAGTATGTCTTTTCCCTTACCGGAAAGAACCATAAACCGCCATGGCTGGTTATTAAGACCTGATGGCGCCCACCTGCCTGCTTCAAGGATATTTTCCAGAATTTTTGGCGCAATTGCTGCTTTTTTGAATTTCCTGATTGAGCGGCGGGATACAATCAAATTCAATACGTTCATAAATTAACCTTCTCTAGGTAAGCCAATAGCCGAGTTCCTGAAGTATTCTTGGTTTGTTCTGCCAGTCTTTTAATACAGATACCCAGATATCCAGAAAAACTCGCTTTCCGAAAATTGCCTCTATCTCTTCGCGCGCAAGCTTTCCTACTTCTTTCATAAGCTTTCCGCCCGTACCTATTACAATTCTTTTCTGGGAAGGCCGGTTTACATAGATATTTACTTTCACATAAAGGAATCCGGTTTTGGGAAGGTCTTCGGGCACGCTTGATGAGGAAAGCAAGGGGCTTTCATATACTTCGCTCTCTGTTTCTTCTTCAAGCTCTTCAACATCTTCAAAATCTTCGCCTTCGGCTTCTTCCGCGGTTTCTTCTTCTATTTTTTCCTCGGTAGTTTCATCTTCTGCCTCTTCAATTTTTCCTCCCTGCGGCATATCCTTAACCTTTTCAACTTCAACAGCCAGAGAGTGCGGAAGCTCTTTCGTTAACACCGCGAATAATTTTTCTCTTACTATGTCAGCTATGCGGAATTTTAGCGGAAAATCAGTTAAGGTTTTATCATCATAAAAAGGAACCTGGTTAGGCAGATTTTCCACAATTACATCGCGCAGCACCTCTATATTTTTATTCATCCTTGCAGAAATAGGAAGATAATAAATCAGAGGGTCATTTTTAATTTTCGCGGATTCTCCTATGCGCCGCCAGCAATCAACATATTCGTTTAAAACCTGGGTCCCTAAATCAAGTTTATTGAGCACCATTATGGTTTTTATGTTCTGGCGGATAAGGAAATTCATTATTTCCAGTTCTTCTTTACCCAGGCTTCGTGAGATATCAACAACGTATAAAATAAGGTCACAGCCTTCAACTGACTGCTTGGCTATTGTGTTTAGCTGCGCTGCGAGATTATCTTTAAATGAATGTATTCCCGGGGTATCCACAAAAACTATTTGCGCGTCTTTTAAGTTAAGGATACCTTTTATCTGGTGGCGGGTTGTCTGTGGAATTGGCGAAACAATGCTTATTTTTGTTTTTAACAAAGCATTAAGCATCGTTGATTTACCGACATTAGGCCGGCCGAGTATCGCTACAAAACCTGATTTAAAATTCTCTTCGCTCATTTTTATCTATATTGCAAAATAATCATCCATAGCTTTAACGTATTCTACCAGGACTTTTATACCTTTATTAAGATTTTCTATTTTAACAGATTCATTCTTTACGTGGGCGTTTCCTTTTGAGCCAAAGCCGAAAGAAAAAGAGTCAATGCCAACATCTTTAAGAAAGGTTATCACTGTAGCGCCAAAGCTGGGGCTTAATTTGCTTTTTATACCGTTCCTTTTAAGAGTGCTTCGCAATATTCCAACCGCCGGCATATTTTTATCCACCTCAAGCGGAGCCTGATTGGCTAATATTTTTATTTTATATTTTATTTTCTGTTTTTTTATTATCCGCTCTATGCTTTTTATAATTTCTTTTTCATTCATTGAAGGAAGGTATCTTATATCTATGTCAAAGAATGCGTATCCGGCAACAATATTAACCTTATCCCCTCCGGTAAACCTGCCTATATTTATGGTTGGCTTTTTAAGCAGAGCATGCGGGGTAAAAGGAAACTTCTTTGTTAAAATTTCATTTAATATAAACACCCCTTTCTCAACAGCGTTTATTCCCTTTTCGGGATATGCCCCATGCGCTTCCCTGCCTGTAAGCTCAATTCGTAAATGCAGCATACCTTTCTGCGCGACAATAATATCAAATTCATCGCTGTCCAGCACAGCCGCGTAATCGGTGCCTTTTAAATATTTAGCCAGCGGGATTATGCCGTTGTGGCTTCCGGTTTCTTCATCTCCCGTAAATGCAAAAATCAAATCCAGATTTCTAAGGGTTATTTTCTGCTCTTTTAATGTTTTTATAAGATAAAGCGATGCTGCCACGTTAACCTTGCAGTCTGTGGCTCCTCTTCCGTAAATTCTTCCTTTATATATTCGTCCGGAAAGCGGTTCATATTTCCATTTTCCTGTTGCAGGAACAGTATCAACGTGCGGGCTGAATAAAAGCGATTTTCTTGAGTTTTTTGATAGAAGCTTACAGACTAAATTAAGCCTGTTTTTTTTAAATTCGTAGATCTTAGAACTAACGCCAAGATTTTTAAGATAATCCCTGATGAAATAAATTATTTCACGTTCATTGCCGGGGGGATTTTGCGAATCTATCTTAATTAGTTTTTGAAGCAAATTTATCTGGTTCTGTTTCATATATTTTTTTTAATGACAAATTAAGGTATTCTCCTTTCAAAGGATTATACCCTAAATACGCAATAAGAAAATAGGCAGAAGAAGAAAGCGAACCTGTGCGGTCTCCGTTTGGAGTGCGCCAGCCATGCCCGGTGTCAACATCCGCGCTTGATGCGTAAGGAAGACAGGGGTCTTCTATCCCTATTTTAGAAGGGGAAGTAATAAGCATTTTCTGCAGTTCGTTGGAATAAAAAACAGATTTGTTTAAATATTCTTTTGATTTTGCGGCGTCTTTCCGGCTGTAATAATCAGCCATTATTTCAAACGAAAGCACCATTTGCGCTGTCCATTCGCAGGACACCACTCCTCCGCGCGCAACGTTTCTGTATTTTGCGAAATCAAACCCCTTAACGCATATTTCTCTTTCTTTGCGCTTAAAGTTAGCCGTAACAGAACAATTATCAACGGCAAAATCAAGTATGTTTTCCGGGTTCATATTTAAAAATAAAAGCTCTTCCGCCCCGAAAGCTGTAACAGACCAGGCATACGTATCGGTTGCTATGGTTGAATCGCCCTTGCCCCTGTTAACAGGCGGGCCGTAGCTTGTATATGCATATTTAAAAATCCAGCTTTTTATCTTTTCGGCGGCCTTTAGGTATTTTTCATTTTTCGTTACCTCGTAAAAGGATTTAAAAAATGCGTAAGCGTCAAGATTGTGTTCCGTAGAATACCATTCAACAGTCGGGCCCCCTTTAATGCCTCCTTCGCTATCCATCATTTCAAAAAGAAAATCAGAAACCTCCTCCGCAATAGGCAGGTATTTTTTATTTCCGGTTTCTTTGTAATAGTCTAAAACTGCCATACCAATCCAGGCATTTGGCCCGCTGTGCGCAACATATTCTGCGCAATCGCCCTGCGTGTAATATGCGTTAAATATTTTTTCTCCTTTATCCACTTTTTTTAAATAAAAATCAAAAATTTTCTCTGCCCGCTCTTTGTCATCAAACAGAACAAAGGCAATTGCCGCAAGCGCCTGGTCATAGGTAAAGCTCATTTTCTTAAGGTTTTCATCGCCCTCGTAGCTTAAAACAAGGCCGCTTAAAAGGTCCTGCCTGTTTTTTATCCAGGAGTATATTCCTTTTATTACTTTTGAGCTTTCGCGCGATTTTGTGTATTCCAGGTCCTTAAATTCGCGCTTCGCGCCCAAAGATGCTTCGTCATATTCTTTTTGTTTTGTTTTTAAAAAGCTGCTTTCTTTCTGCAAAATCTCAATTTCTTTTTTGGCGGCATTTATTTTTTCCTGAATCAATCCGCTTTTAGCATCGGGAGAGGCTGCGTATTCTTTGATTGTTCCGTTAAGTGAATTTATTTTTCCGCTTATTTTCTTTTGAGCATCTTCAAAAGAAGCGCTTTTTGCAGCTTCTTCATCTATAAATTCCTTAAGCCCGCTGCTGCGGTTTAGGATGCTTACATAGTTTTTAACCAGGCTTCTGTTTTCAACGGTTAGCATGTGCGCCCTCACAAAAAATACCGTTGAAAAAATTAAAAGCGCAGCTAAGGCGCTCTTAAGAGCAATTGGGGTGAACTTATGAAACAACGCATAAGAAAACAGGCTGTTTAAATCCTGCTCGCTTGCAGACAACTGAAGCCCTATGGCAAACCTGTAGAAATCCTTTTGCTTTTCCTGGGAAGCCCAGATAACTTTTGCGTTTGCAGTTACTATCCTCGCTTTAAGCGGTATGTTTATATGAAGCAGCAGCCTGCTGTCTTTGGTTTTAAGTTTATCCCAGAAACCCCACCACAGGTCATTTATAAGAAGGCACAATCCGCCCTTGCCTATGTCGTGGGTAAAACCCTGCAGCCATGGCGTTATATGCTTACCGGCTGCATCAAGTATGCAGAATTCAACCGGTAAAACAGTTGAAATTCTTATGTATTTTCTTCTGTTATCCATAAATCAAGGAAAAGATTAAAAGGAAAGGGAAATTGGCCCACGGAGAATTGATTTACCCCAAACAAAGCCCCTTATACTTTATATAACAGATTTTTTCAGAATATGCAAATTACAGCTGGCTGGAAGGTTTAAGCTTTTTAAGTTTGCTTAAAAAAGCGCTGAATTTCTGATATTTTCTCAAGTTTTCAAGGTCCGGGTCTTTCAGTATATAGGAAAAATCATCATAGCCGAGGAGTATTGCTTTCTTAAGTTCTGTAAAAGCTTCTTCAACCTCCCCCATCAAAGAAAGGCTGCAGGCAAAATTGTAGCGGGCAACCGGGTCCTCCGGTTTTAAGTTCACAAGCTTTCTATCAACCTCAAGGCCCTCCTGATAAAACCCTTTTCTCGTGTAAGCATCTCCTAATGACGCTAACGCGTTAAAAAAATTAGGGCTTTTTGAAAGCAGGCCTTCGTAAAATTTTATTTCAAAATCTTTTTTCTTGCGCTTTTGCATATTGCCTCACTTCGTTCGGAAGAAACCAGAGCACAGATTGCAGAACAAGTTTTTTATTTCTTATCTGTTATCTGCAAATTGCTATCTGTTATCTTTTCTAAGATTGCTTCTTCTTTTAAGAGATAAAATACTTCTTCCATGCTTTTCTTAAATTCACTGTATTCCCCGGGCTCAACAAATCTTTCAACTATGCTGAACTCCCTGTATATATCAACAGAACCGTTGTCCTGGCTGCAAATTGATTTAAATTTAAACCAGGGCGTTGTTATCTCTTTGGTTTTCGGCAGAAATTTCACTTTTAAATTTTCCGGAAGGTTTATTTTTATTTTTGATACTTTTTTGTATATGCCTTCAAATTCTATGGGAAAATTCCTTTTTTCCTTTCCGGCTAAAGAAGTATCCAAATCTATGTCGTCAAAAAACGGGAGAATCCTTAAACCGTCAGCCGGATTTAAAACTTTTTTTGCGCTGAATGAATATTGCAGAAACACTCCTTTATCAAAGTCGTCCACATTTCCTGTGCTGTAATCTATAAGCCTTGAAAACGGGCTTATCTGAACCATTCTTTTTTGTATATCGGCCTTTACAATATCCGGATGAGTATATTTTAAATAGTAGCGCTGGAAAGCCGCAAAAAATCCGTTTGCCGTTACTTTCCTGTTTATCACGGCGTCTTCGTTTTTATCTATATCAATTTTAAGCTCATACATTACATCGTTCGCGGTTAATGCCGGGGTGGTTACAATTTCATATTTATCGTCCAGCACCACAAAAACATTGCGCTCCTGGTCTCCCAGTGGGATATCGGAGAAACTGACCGTAGAAGCTGTCGCATCCATAAAAATGAGTTTTCCGTCAATAGCAAGAACAGCTATAGCGTGATTAAAATTAACGCAGGGGAAATCTTTTTCCGCCTGGTAAATATCTCTTGTGGGAATGAGCACGGGATATGCCTTAAGCCCCGCCTCTTTCATCATGGCAACCAGAAGTATGGCTTTATCCTTGCAGTCTCCGTAGCGGTTTAAAAAAATATCATTTGCGAAGTGCGGTTCATAACCGCTTTCGCCGTATTCAACGGCAACGTAACGCACGTTACGAGAGCAGAAATCATATATTCTTTTTGCCTTCTCGTAATCATCTTTTGAGCCTTTTATAAGATTAGCCGTAAAATCTTTTACTTCTTTATTTAAGGCTATTTTGTCCTTGTAAAGGGCATACCACCATTTATAAATCTCTTCCCAGCTTGAAAAGTTGGAAATTCCTATCGCCGGATTTATTATGGAAATTGACGGCATGGGCTCTTCAGGAATAATCGGGCTTAAATCCTTGAATTTCCATAAATAAACAGTTGTTTTATCTGTTTCTTCTTTTAAGGGGTTTAGGTTTATTCCATTGCTGTATGTTTCATTGAAGAATTTAAAGTTTACTTTGTCGCTTTTAGGGACAATAAGCTTAAAATTTGCCTTTGCAACAGGAAAAGCTTCGCGAAGGCGGTACACAAAGCTGAATTTTCCGCCTGTTATCTGTTTGGAAGAATAAACTTTCAGTTTATATTCTATGATTGAGCCGACATCAACGGAAGGCATTGAAACTATAAGCGCTCTGGCGTTACTGTAAAGCGGAAAGTTCAGGTACTTGGTGACGTCCCTTATGTTTTCTGCGCCTGCATAAACTACTTTTCCCAAAGGCGTAATTGTCCTTGCGTATTCCAGCTCAACCCTTTCGTATGTTGAATCATAGCCTATTTCAACCTCCGCAAAGTCTTTTCCCTTTTCTTTAAGAACTTTTTCTACAACATGGATGCTGGAAACCGAAGTATTGTCTTCTTTTATTTCATTTTCTTCATCAATAAGAAGAGCGACTGCGTTTTCTTTATCCAAGGTTGAAATAAATTTCTGCTCCTCATTGATAAGCGCAGTTAAAAATTCCGGAACGCCTTCTTCAACTTTAATCCCTATTTTTGAAATACGTTCTTTAGCCGCTTCAAGAAACCCGCCTTTAACTTTTTTGTACACAGTAACAGCTTTTGGGTAAAGGTTTTTTGCCTCAAGCGTTGAAGCGTAAAGATACATATATTCGTCATCTTCGTTTTCTCCGACCTGGTCAAAGACCGCGATTGCGCGGGAATAATCCTTAAGATTTGCGTATGCTTTAGCAAGCAGAATCTTCGCCTTTACATCACTCTCACCCTTAAGCAGCGTTGTCACTTTTGCGAAATCTTTAAAATCATAATATATCTGCGCTAATTTCATGCGAAGCTGCGTGTCTTTGGGGTTTTTACCCAGCAGCTCTTCGTAATGTTTTGTTTCTTTTTGATAAATTGCATACAATTTGTCCGGGTCTTCTTTGCAGCCGCAGATAAAAATAAATAAAAACAGCCAAAGAAACACGCGGCAATTGTGCACAAATATTTTATTTGTTATTTTCATATTTTTCCGCCTGATTTTTTTGCTAAATTACGGAACGAAACTATACGATTTTTGAAAGAATATCCTTAACCGGCTGGCCTTCTTTAATCCCTAACCTGGCTGCTGCGGATGTGCACGAATTAACGCTTGCGTTAAGGGCGTCATTTAAAGTTGCTACGCCTACTATTTTAACTGCCACTTCTTCAAATTTTTCCGCGGCTTCCAGATTAAGATATCCGCACATTATATATCCGCGGCTGCCTCTTAGGACAATCAGGTTTTTTTGCTGAAGCGTCAGGCAAACTCCTGTGATGTATTTTTTCCCGACTCTTATTTTCCGGATTGTATCGCGCATTTTTTACAGTTTCTTAAGAAACCTTTCTATTCTTATTATAGCTTCCTTAAGGTTATCCAGGTTGTTTGCGTAAGAAATCCTCGCATAGGAGTCGTACTCTTTGCCGAAAGCGCTGCCCGGGACAAGCGCGACTTTTTCTTCAAAAAGCAGCCTTTTTGCAAAATCAAGCGAACTGATCTTAAAATTTTTCACTGAAGGAAAACAGTAAAAAGCGCCCTGCGGCTTTGGCGTAACAAGCCCTATACGGTTTAGCTCTTTGACTATAAAATCCCTTCTTCTCTTATACTCCATTCGCATCTCAACAACTTCTTTCTGCGCGCGAAGAGCTTCTGTTGCCGCAACCTGGGACACGATAGGCGCGCACATCATTGCAAAAGAATGAATTTTTGTCATAGCTTCTATAATATCCGGGTTTGCGCAGGCAAAACCAATTCTAAAACCGGTCATAGCGTAAGCCTTGGAGAATCCATTAAGAAGAATGGTTCTTTTTTTCGCTTCGTTATCAAGAGCGGGAAAAGAAATTGTTTTACCCTCGTAAATTAATTCATCATAGACCTCATCGCTTATAACGATAGTGTCTTTGGTTGATATTACTTTCCAAATTTTTCTAAGCTCCTCAGCGTTATAAGCTGTGCCTGTAGGGTTTGACGGATTGTTAAGTATTATAGCCTTGGGATTTTTTTTCATTAAAATTTTAAGCTCACTGATATCTATCTTAAAACCGTCTTCCTGCCTGGTTTTAAGATACAAAACTTCTCCGCCGGCAATTTCAACAAGCGCCGGGTAAGCTACAAAATGCGGGCTTACTATTATGACTTTATCTCCCCGCTCAATTATGGCGCGTATCGCCAAGTCCAGGCCTTCGCTGACGCCGACTGTAATCAGGGTTTCGTTTTCCGCGTCATATTTTAAATTGTGCCTCTTTTCAAGAAAATCAGTTATAGCGCGGCGCAAAACAAAAAGGCCCTTATTTGAAGTGTACGAAGTCATACCTTCCTCAAGGGCGGTAATTGCTTTTTCCCGCGCGCGCCAGGGAGTTATAAAATCAGGTTCGCCAACACCCAGAGAAATAACATCAGGCATGCCAAGCACTAAATCAAAAAATTGGCGGATACCCGAAGGCGCCAGATTTTTTATATGTTTTGCAATCATGGTTTTACGTCACACGTTACACGTATCACGTAGCACGTTTTAAAAACGTGTTACCTGTCACGTGAGGCGTGATACTTAATAAGTAATGGCTAATCTTTCGTTCTTCTCTTTTTTCGCCAGGATTACGCCGTCTTCTTTATATTTTTTAAGCATAAAATGGGTAACTGCGCCCTTTACGGAACTTAAGGGTGCGAGCTTTTCCGAAATAAAACTTGCTACAGTATGAATATCCTTCCCTTCAACGGTTAGCAGCAAATCATAGGTTCCCGAAAGAAGAAAGCAGTTTCTTACTTCGGGGAATTTGTATATTCTTTCTGCAACTGCGTCAAAACCGACATCTTTCTGCGGAGTAATTCTGACCTCAATCAAAGCTATAACTCCGTTGCCGTTTTTAATTTTTTCTTTGTTAATAACAGCTTTATATTTTACGATTATTCCTTTTTTCTCGTAATCCTTAATGGCTTTTTCAATTTCTTTTTTATTCTTGCCTGTTAATTTTTCCAAATCTTCAAAGGAAATACGCGCATTAGCTTCCAATATTTCAAGTATCTCATCCATATTAACCTCCGTTTTATTATAACCTATTAAGCTCTGTTTATGTTGTATTTTATCAAATTAAGCCGAATATTCATAGTAAATTCTGCAGCTGCCCTCAAAAGACACCATGCAGGGGCCAAGAGGATTATCTACTGTGCAGCTTTTTTTAAATTGCGGGCAGGCAGGCGGCCGGATTTTACCCTTGACCACATCTATGCAGCGGCAATTGCTGATTTTTGTTTTCCTTAAAGGCAGCTTTCCGCTTATCAATTTTTGCGCGTCAAAACCGCTGTATTTCTCTTTTATGAATAATCCGCTTTTTTCTATCGTACCGAAACCGCGCCAACCGGCATCTTTTAAATCAAACACTTCTTCTATCAATTTCATTGCGCAAATATTGCCTTGCGGCTTAACTACTCTGCTGTATTCGTTTTCAAGTTTACATTCTTTGTTTTTTATCTGAAGGCAGATTTTATATATTGATAAAATCATATCCAGCGGCTCAAACCCGCAGACGACAGAAGGTTTGCGGTATTTTTTTACAATTTTTTCATAGGGCTTTTCTCCTATAATTACGGATACGTGTCCCGGACAGAGAAAACCGTCCACTTTTATCTCTTTATCCATACAAAGAATATCCATAGCAGGCGGAATAACCCTGTGCGCGCAAAGCACAAAAAAATTATCCAGCTTTTGCCTGTGTGCTTCTTTTATTATGGAAGCCGTAAGCGGCGCGGTGGTTTCAAAGCC
>JAQTUC010000162.1 GCA_028710385.1 Candidatus Omnitrophota bacterium | reverse complement strand
GGATTTCCTAATTTTGCCTACTACAGGGCGAGGCTTCGCCTGTTTTTTAGGGGAAGAGTTCCCGTAACTGCGTCTTTGCCATATACCTGGTATGAGACTCCAAACCTGCACTTTTTAAGCACCCTGGATTTTCTTGATTATTGCAGGCAGAAGTCAATCAATGTTACGCGCAAAGTATATCTTGCCGGAGAAAACCGTATACTCGTATTGCCTAACTTCTTTGCAAACGTCGGAATTTTTCTTATTTCTAAATAATTAAAAATGAATATAGTTTTAGTTGGCAATGCCAATGTAGGTAAAAGCGTTATTTTTAACGCTCTCACCAAAAGTTATGTTACTGTTTCAAATTATCCCGGCACAACCGTTGATATATCAAAAGGTATTGCAAGAATTAATACCGAGGATTACACCATTTGCGATACCCCGGGAATAAACAGCCTTATAATACACTCCGAAGATGAAAAAGTAACCCGCGACATACTTTCAAAGAGCGATATTGCCTGCGTCATTCAGGTTGCTGACAGCAAAAACTTAAAGCGCTCGCTTGTTCTTACCCTTGAACTGCTGGAATTGGGATTACCGCTTGTGCTTGATTTAAACATGAGCGATGAAGCAAAAGAGAGGGGAATAAACATAGATCTAAAAAAGCTTTCTCAGAAGCTTGGCATAGAAATCGTTGAAACAGTAGCGGTGACCGGAGAAGGTATTTCTAAATTAAAAGACGCGATTCCAAAAGCAAAAAATACACAACCGCTTAAAGGGCTTTCCGCGGCGGGCACAGATGAAATAATTTCGCTTAGGAAAAAAAATCAGATAATTGAGGAGTTGCTGCGCGATGTTTTGCGTATTTCAAAACCGAAGGCAAAAAGCGCCTCGGAATTCATAGGCTCTCTTACGGTAAAACCCATAAGCGGGATACCTATTCTTATCGCGGCTTTATTTGTGATGTATCTTTTTGTGGGCAGGCTTGCCGCTGTCCGGGGGGTTGATTTTTTTGAGCACACGCTTTTTGGTGTTTACATTAACCCTTTTTTAAACAGTTTTATTGAGAAGTTCATCCCTGTGCCTTTTGTAAAAGAGTTTTTAATGGGCGAATACGGTTTAATAAGCATGGCTGTGACTTACGCTTTTGCTATTATATTTCCCATAGTGACCGCATTTTTTTTATTTTTCGGAATACTTGAAGATTCAGGTTACCTTCCAAGGCTTTCCGTATTATCAGACAGGGTTTTTAGAGTAATTGGTTTAAACGGCAGAGCAATACTTCCTATGGTGCTTGGCTTAGGTTGCGGAACAATGGCAACCTTAACTTCGCGCATACTTGAAACGAAAAAAGAGAGAATATTGGTCAGCATAATTCTTACGCTTGCAATTCCCTGTTCCGCGCAGCTTGGCGTAATTATGGCGATGTTAAGCGAGTTTTCATTTAAAGCATTCCTTCTTTGGTTTTCAACTATACTTTTGGTTATAATCGTTATAGGCTTTTTAGCATCCAGGCTTGTTCCGGGCAGGCGCAGCCCGTTTATCCAGGAATTGCCTCCTATGAGGTTTCCGCAGATTGGGAACATTATCGTTAAAACTGCGGCCAGGCTTAAGTGGTATTTAAAAGAAGCTGTGCCTTTGTTTGTGCTTGGGACGTTTGTGCTTTTTGTATCGGAGAAAATAGGGCTATTGGGTTTAATTGAAAGGGCTTTAAGCCCTTTGATTGTTGCCTGGCTGCATCTGCCCAAAGAAACAACAGCGGCATTTATTATAGGTTTTTTAAGGAGAGACTACGGCGCGGCCGGGCTTTATCAGCTGGCAAGAATTGGCGCGCTTGATAAAATACAAATTTTTGTAAGCCTTATAGTGATAACTTTGTTTGTTCCCTGTATCGCGCAGTTTTTTGTTACTGTAAAAGAGCGTGGCCTTAAGGTTGCGCTTATTATTGCCGGTTTTGTATTTCTTTTTGCATTTTTTGCCGGAGGCCTGATTGACCATTTGTTGCGCTATCTTATCCTGGTTAAGGGGATTGCGGTTTTGTAATATAAAAGGAGATAACTATGGACTATAACCAAAAAATCGAGGAAGCTCTAAGCATAATCTGGGAAGAAAGAGAGAAGAAAATCAATGATAAGGGAGCGATAGTAAAAAGATTTTTAGAGTCTATAAACGAAGATTTATCCGCTGCGTTGCTTAACGAAGGCTATGTTTTGATAGAAAAAGATATTGTCAAGCTAAGCGCTAAAGGAGAGCCCAGGGCCAGGGATATTATAAGGCGCCAGCGCCTTGCCGAGCGGCTTTTAATGGATGTACTTGAGGTAGGAAGGAAAGAGGTTGATTCGTCAGCCTGCGCGATTGAACATATTTTATCTAAAGAAGTTGAAGAAAGTATATGCACGCTCTTAGGCCATCCAAAAGAATGCCCGCACGGCTTGAATATACCGGCAGGCGGGTGCTGCGAAAAGGCGAAGGGCCTTATTGAGAGCATAGTAATCCCGCTTACCCGGCTTAAAGTTTCAGAAACAGGTAAAATCGTTTATCTTTTAACCAGAGAGCATCCTCAATTGCACAGGCTTATGTCTTTTGGCATTGTTCCGGGAGCAAGAATAAAACTACACCAGATTAAGCCGTCAGTTATAATCCAGGTTGAAGAAACCCAGGTAGCGCTTGAAGAAGATATCGCAAAAGAAATTTACATTAAAAAGCTTACATAAAATCCGCCGCATTACGCCGCGCAAATTTTCCGGATAATCTATTTACGTCTTTATTGCAGCAGAAAATGTATTATTGATAAAAGCTCTTCAATGTCAAAGGGTTTGCGTATATAGTAATTTGCTCCTATTACTTTTCCGACAACCTTATCGGCGTCCGTATCCTTTGCTGTAAGCATAATTATTGGAAGGCGCTCAAATCGTTCATCTTTACGCAATTGCCTGCATATTTCTTCTCCGGGAAGGCCGGGAAGTTTTAAATCAAGGATTAAGAGGTCAATTCCTCCTTCAATTGCTTTTTTAAGCCCCT
>JAQTUC010000161.1 GCA_028710385.1 Candidatus Omnitrophota bacterium | reverse complement strand
AAAAACTTTATTTATGCGGCTCTATACGCAGGGTTTATCAACCGCAGGTTTTATGCTAGGCATGCCGCGCTGTTCCTTAACCGGCTGCGCGCGCAGCTACCCTCACAGCTTTGAGGAATTCAAGCGCAAATCGCAGGTATTGTGCCCGGAATGCAGGCATAATTTAAATGTTGCTCTGGAAAATATGAAGAGTGTTCCTGAAGTAAACGTTGATACCAAAGACGAAGAAAGGGCAGAAAGCGTTAAATTGAAATACGGAATAAAATAAGGAGGTGCGTATGAGTAAGGAAAAAGTTGAAATACTTTCAACGGTTTTAATGACTATAGGAGTGCTGCTTCTTTTGGCTATGGCGTTTGAGCTTGTTACGCAATACGAACGGCTTGTTGTTTTCCTGGCGGTTGCCTGTTTCTTGCTCGCCGGAATGGTGCACTCTATTAACAAAATCAAAGAAAAACACGAAAATAAATAACAGCACTTACAGGATATATGAAAAAGTTTCGCACTTTGCTTCTGGATAAAAAAAATATCAAAGCCCTTTTAAAGATGGAAGAGGCGGTTTCGGCGGTAGAAGAAGTTTTTCGCGAGCACGGTTTAAATAAAACCCAGATGCCGCCTAAAATTTATCTTAATCTTGAAAAATACCACGGAGATTTCCGCGCGATGCCCGCATATGCGCAAAAAATTGATAAGTGTGTTTTAAAATGGGTGAATGTCCATCCAAACAATAAAAAATTCGGCCTTCCCACGGTAATGGCAGTAATTATTTTAAGCGAACCCAAGAACGGATTTCCGCTCTGTATTATGAACGGCACAGTTATAACGAGCCTTCGCACAGGAGCAGCAGGCGCTGTTGCGGCAAAATATCTCGCCAGGAAAGATTCAAAAGTGGTTGCCATGGTTGGCTGCGGAGAGCAGGCAAAAACCCAGCTTGAAGGCCTTCGCCTGCTTTTTGATATCAGGGAAATAAAACTCTGGAGTAACGACAGTTACTCCGGCAGGGATTTTATGCAGAAAATGAAAACAGGGAAAGAAAAAATGGCAGTTTATAAAAGCGTCAAAGACTGCGTAAGCGCAAGCGACATAGTTGTAACTACAACGCCAAGCAGAAAACCAATTGTCAGATATGAGTGGCTTAAAAACGGCTGCCATATCAACGCTATAGGCGCGGACAGTAAAGGCAAAGAGGAGCTTTCGCCATTGATTTTAAAAAAATCAAAAGTTGTTGTGGATAGTTTTGCGCAGGCGCATCATAGCGGAGAAATAAATGTTCCTCTTTCCCGCGGGGTTATAACCAGAAAAAATATTTATGCAGAGCTTGGAGAAATAATTTGCGGCAAGATAAAAGGCAGGGTAAATAACAGCGAGATTACTGTTTTTGATTCAACCGGCCTTGCCATACAGGACCTGGCAGTTGCAAGTCTAGCTTACCGGCTGGCGCTAAGGAAAAAAGCCGGCATAAGTTTTGATTTTCTCGGATTAAAATAGTTTACGATTCTATTAAGAAATTTTCTTATCGGAGGTGGTATGGGGTTATTGATAGTTATCGCACTTATTTTTGCTGTTTTTTTTGCCGGCATTGTTATTTATAATCAGCTGGTAAAATACAGTTTCCTTGTAAAAGAGGCGTGGGCGGGGATAGACGTCCAGCTTAAACGCAGGCATGATTTAATACCAAGCCTTGTTGAGTCTGCCAAAGGCTATGCAAAATACGAGCAGGGTGTTTTTGAAAAAGTAACTTCTCTGAGGGCCGAAATAGTGAACGCGAAAAACAATAAGCAGGCATCCGGGCTTGAGAATGATTTGTCCCGCGCCATAAAGAGTATTTTTTTGGTTGCGGAAAATTATCCCAACCTTAAAGCCAGCCAGAATTTCATTGATCTTCAAAAAAATATATCCCTGGTTGAAGATAATATCCAAATGGCGCGCAGGTATTATAACGGCACTGTGCGCGACTATAATGTTGCTATTCAGTCTTTCCCCGGAGTTGTAATCGCAAATCTTTTTCGTTTTTCGCCGATTGATTTTTTTGAAATAGAATACTCAACTGAGCGCAATTCTCCGGACGTAGAATTCGGGAGCAAACAGTGAAAGCTAAATTTTATTCTGTTTTTTTGCTGGCTTTATCTTTTTTTATAGGCATAACCGCATCTGCCAATGAGGAGCGTATTCTTTCTTTCTTAAGCGAAATCTCTGTCCATGAAGATTCAACAATGGCAGTGACAGAAACAATAAAAGTCCGCTCTTTGGGCAATCAGATTAAGCGCGGCATTTACAGGGATTTTCCTACTTCATATAAGGATAAATACGGAAATAATTTTACTGTGGATTTTACGGTGGCTGAAGTCCTGCGTAACGGAACAAGAGATGATTATCATATTGAGGCTAAGCCAAACGGCAAAAGGCTATATATAGGAAATAAGGACGTATATCTTAGCCCGGGAGAATACACCTATACTATAAAATATAATACAGACAGGCAGATTGGATTTTTCTCTGATTCTGACGAATTGTATTGGAATGTTACAGGCAATGGCTGGTCTTTTCCCATAAATAAGGTTACTGCTATTGTGAATTTGCCTAAAGACGCCGGCAAGCACGTGTTTGAGACTTCCGGTTATACCGGAAGCGCTGGCTCAAAAGAACAGGCAGTTTCTGTTTCAAGGGATGATTCAGGCAGAATTATTTTTGTGTCTACCGGAAAATTTTCTCCCGGGGAAGGCCTGACAATTGTAACTACCTGGCCCAAGGGTTACGTTAAAGAGCCTTCTTTTGAGAAGAAAGCTGCTTATTTTCTTCGCGATAATTCAGGCGGAATTTGTGCGGTTATAAGCCTTTTAATTCTGGCAGGTTATTATTTGTTTGTATGGTCAAGAGTAGGCAGGGACCCTGTCAAAGGCACAATTATTCCGTTGTATGAGCCGCCGAATAATTTATCTCCTTCCCCGGTGCGGTATATTATGAAAATGGGTTTTGATAATAAAATTGTAGTTCGAACTATCATAAATATGGCTGTCAAAGGCTACGTTCGCATAAAAGAGGC
>JAQTUC010000160.1 GCA_028710385.1 Candidatus Omnitrophota bacterium | reverse complement strand
TAATAAATATTACTGAATTAATCCCCTCGCTGAAAACTTTTGCTTTGCCGTCTTTGCGCGCATACGGAAACATAAAAAGTAAAAATAACATAGCCCACCTGCCAAGAACGCACATTAAGATAAGCGCGCTTATCTTATACGGAAAACCTATTGAAGAAAGAAAAGAAATTTTAAAAAGCAAAACACAGATAATGCTCAAAACACCCATAACTCCGCAATGGGAATCACGCATTATGGAGAGCATTTCTTCTTTGGACCTGCCTCCCGCTATGGCGTCAAAAGTATCGGACAATCCGTCAAGGTGCATGCCTGCGGTAATTATTATAAGAACAGCAACCAGAATGATATTAATGACAAAATCCGAAAAACCAATGAACAAAAATAAAATATTTACCAGCGCCAGAAAAATACCGATAAAAAAACCTATTATCGGGAAAAACATCATAGATGAAATAAGTTTCTTTTCCTCAAAATTTTTAATTTTTACGGGAATAACCGTCAGAAATTGTAAAGCAAGCAGCAAGCTCTTCATTCTTCCACCCTTTCCGACACCCCGGCAGACTTAAATGTCGCCATTTGCGTTAATATTTTTATTGAAGCTTCTGCAAGGCTTATGCCTAACGCAGCACCTGTTCCTTCGCCTAACCTTAAATTTAAATCAAACAACGGCTTAAGCCCTAAGTACTCAAGAATAATTTTATGCCCCTTCTCAACCGAAGAATGGCTTGCAATCATATAATTTTTTGTTTTCGGCTCAATTCCTGCGGCAATTAATGCGGCTGCTGCGCTTATAAACCCATCAATTACAACCGGCACCCTTTTTGCTGCTGCGGCAAGCATAACTCCGCAAAGGCCTCCTATCTCAAAACCGCCTACCTTAGCCAGAACATCTATCGCATTTGTGCAATCAGGCCGATTAACTTTAATTGCTTTTTCTATTGCCTTTATTTTATTTTCAAACCCTTCCTCATCTATGCCTGTGCCTTTACCCGTGACAAGCTTAACCGGTTTCGCGGTAAAGACAGCGGCGATTGCGCTTGATGCCGTTGTGTTACCTATCCCCATTTCTCCCGTTCCTATAATATCAATGCCTTTTTGTCCGCCCCGAACGGATCCGCCTGTATTTTCTATTAATGCGGCGGAATACTCCTGCTCAAATATGTCTATGCCGGCAGCTATGGACCTTAAAGCTTCGTCCTTAGACATTGCCGGGCCTTTTGTAAAATTTTTTGTTCCGTAATTTATTTTTTTGATTATTAAATTTTTATGCGGTTTCAAATCGCAGGCAACCCCTAGGTCAGCGACAACAACGCGCGCGCCAATATGATTTGCCAAAACATTTATGCCGGCTCCGCCTGTTAAAAAATTATAAACCATCTGGGCGGTGACTTCTTTGGGAAATGCGCTTATGCCTTCTTCTGTAGCTCCGTGGTCAGATGCAAAAGTAAAAATAACCTTCTTTGCGAGGGAAAGGTTTTCGCACGCAGTCATACCTGCGATTAACTTCGCAAGCTCTTCAAGCTTTCCTAAACTCTCTTTCGGCTTTGTAAGATTATCCAGCCGCTCTTTAGCTTTTGCCATAAACCCTTGATCCAAATCCTTAATATTTTTTATAACTTCATTTATTTTTTCCATTTACTTTATCCTCCAGGGCAGACCCGAAACCATAAAAAACACAGAATCGGCATTTTTGGCAACCACCTGATTAACCTTGCCGGCAACATCGCGGAAAACCCTTCCAAGTTTTGTGTGCGGCACAATACCCAGCCCCACTTCGTTTGAAACAAAGATTATTTTCGCATTCATTTTCCTGGCTGTTTTAAGCGCTGAATCTATTTCATTTATAATTTTTTCTTCACTGGTTTTTTTAAGCATGAGGTTTGAAGCAAAAAGCGTCAGGCAATCTACGATAATTACATCAAAGCCAGGGGAGATTTTTTTAAGCAGGCCCGAAAGATTGTAAGGCTCCTCAAAGGTTTTAAACCCTTTTGGCCTTACAAGCTTATGAAGCGAGATGCGCTTTTTCATTTCCCTGTCGCGCGGCTCGCCTGTTGCTATAAAAGCAACTTTATCCTTTCCTGAATCTTTGGCAAGCTTTAAAGAAAACGTGCTTTTGCCGCTTCTCGCTCCGCCAAGAATAAAAATAATTTTTCCCATATTTATTTGCAGTGGCTTGTATCGTTTAACACTAAAATTTTAGGCTTTAATCCGTCAAATTCAATAATAGTAACGCTCGCAAGCTTTGGCATTATCTCAAGCGGTTTTTTTGATTCTATAATGCTTCCTAGTATCAGCATTATAGGCCCGCCATGAGTTACTATCGCTGCGGTTTTTCCGCAGTTTGCGCTTATAATTTTTTTTATCGCCATAAGAACGCGTTTTCTAAAATCATTAAACGGTTCGGCTTTTGGAACGTTAAAGCGCTTTGGATTTTTAAACCATCTTTTGCATATGTCAGGATATTTTTTAAGCGCCTTGGAATAAGTCAGCCCCTCAAAAATTCCGAAATTCATCTCCTTTAAACCAACAAGCATTTTTTTTCTTTTCCCGCCGAAAATAATTTTACAAAAATCAACTGCCCTTTTGGAAGGGCTTACAAAGATTTTATCAATCTTAGTATCGGCTATTCTTTTTTTAAGGTATTCCCCCTGGCGCCGGCCGGAAGCAGTAAGAGCGCTTTCGGTTACCCCTATATATTTCTTTTGCCTGTTGGCGCGCGTTTCACCGTGCCTTATAAGTATTATTCTTGTTCGCATTTTTTACTTCCGGGAACCAGGAGCACATGCGGTTTTGCCGTTACAGGATTGTCCTTTACGACAACTATAGTTTTATATAATGCCTCAATATTCTGGTACGTTAATATCTCAGACGGGCTGCCTTGCTCAAAAATTTCTCCGTCATTTAGTAAAACTATTTTTTTGCAATATTCGCTGGCAAGATTTAGATCGTGCAGCACTATAACTATAGAAAGGTTATTTTTACGGTTTAATTCAGCCAGCAAATCAAGTATCTGAACCTGATGGCCGATATCAAGGTGCGAAGTCGGCTCATCAAGGA
>JAQTUC010000036.1 GCA_028710385.1 Candidatus Omnitrophota bacterium | reverse complement strand
GGATAATCAGTAATCAAGCCCTTATTAAAAACCTGCCTGTACGCTTCTTGAGCCTTTTCCGGCTCAGTAAAGTAGGTTGAAAAATCATTGCCTGTTAGCTCTTCGCGCGAAGCGCCTGTTGCTTTTATTGTTGCTTCGTTTGCGTAGGTGATTTTTCCGTCAATATTTATTGTTACCAGCGGGTCCAGGCTTGCCTCAATCAGATTGCGGTGATAGATGCTTGCATCAGCCAGCTCCTTGGTGCGCAAACACACGCGTTCTTCCAAGGTCTCGTTATATTTTTTTAGCTCATTTTCCAGGCGTTTCTGTTCGGTGATATCGCGCCCTATGCCGATGAGCCCAATAATGCGCCCATCAGAGTCTCTATACGGCGACTTCGTAGAAAGATAGACGCGCGTTCCTCTCTCGTCTGTCACAGTTTCTTCAACCATCTCCATTCTGCCTGACTTCATAATGCGCCGGTCGTTTTCCATAATTATTCGTGCGGTTTCTTTGTCTTCGTATAAATCAGCATCTGCCTTGCCTATTACTGCCTCCTTGGGCTTGCCGATAATAGCAAACGTTGCCGGGTTGGCAAGTAGAATCCGGCTGCTGAGATCTTTCAGGAAAATAGCATCTGGAGTATTGTCCAAAACCGCCTGCAGGAGAGCTTTGTTCTGCCGCAGCATATCCTCAGCCTGTTTGCGCATAGTGGCATCAATACCTACGGAAAGGAATTCCGTGAGTTTGCCATCAGCGCCGTAAATACCAGAGTTGGTCCACTCAAGCCAAACCCGTCTGCCGTCCTTGCATATGTTCTCATTTGCATTGTTGCGAAAGGCTTCAGGATTAGCAGAAATCTGATCAACCATCTTTGCAAGGTTTCTGCCTGAACTTTCTTTCGCAGGCACAACAGTTCCCACTGCGTGCTTACCGATAAGCTCCCTGGCAGAGTAGCCGAAAAATTCCAGCGCCCGTTTATTGGCAAAATTAATTACGCCGGATGGGTCCATACGCAGGATAACAGCAGTCGTGCCCTCCACTACGGCACGATAAAGTTTCTCGCTCTCGCGGAACTTCTCTTCAGCCTTTTTCCGCATAGTAACGTCAAGGAAAGTCCAAACTGTTCCCGCGGTTCTATTATTACTTATGTGCGGATGTGAATATCGTTCTAATATTTTTCCATTTTTTAATTGTATTAAGGCATAAGTTGGTTTGTCTGGATTTTTATACACCTTCTTTACTCCGCGGATAAATTCTTCCGGGTGTTTCAGCCTGCGGACAGCGAAATTGAGTAATTTCTTTTCGCTTCCGCTGGCTGCAATGGTTTTCGGAATACCCCAAAGATGCAGGAATCTCTTGTTAAACTGCACTACCTGGCCCTTAAGATCAACGACTAAAATACCATCAAACAGCGATTCAATGGTTGACCGAAGAAGCGCGTTTACATTATCAAGGTCTAACGTTCGCTGCAGGACACGCTCTTCAAGATAATCACGATTGTTTCTTAGCTCAAGCTCAGTATTTTTTTGCTCTGTTAAGTCCGTTACAGCCACACAAAGCCCTTTAGTATCCAGCTTTAAAGAATTGCAGGAAACAACAACGGGAATAAGCGAATTATTGTTGCGCTTAAATAGAAGCTCTGCTCTTATGGTTTCTTTTTTAGCTTGCTTTAATATAGACTTTAGCCTTTTAACATCATCCGGAATTACAAAATCAAGCAGAGAAGCGCCCGCAATTGTTTCTGCGGATACGCCAAGCATATCGGCGAGATGCTTATTACAGTACATTATTGTACCGTCATAGCCAAGAGTAGCAGCGCCCTCATTTATCGTTTCTATAAGAACCCTGTATGCGCTGTCAGCGCTCTTTAGGGTAAAAACTTGCTGGTTGTCCGTAACAAAAGCGTCTACCGCACCGGATTTTATGGCAAACAGCAGTTCTTGGGCCTCCGAGAGGCGGACTTTAAGCTCTTTATTTTCTTTTAAAAGGTTTTCCCTTGCTTTCATTTATTATTTAGTCGCAAGTCAAGCCCGGCGAGTAATTTTTCGGTGTTGGACATATCGCCTACGAACTTGCGTAACGGAAGCGGCAGCTCTTTAATAAGCGTGGGCACACCCAGAATCTGCCCGTTTTTGGCAAAGATAGGATTTTTGTATATATCCTGGATTTTAAGGTCATATTTTCCCTGCAAATACCCGGCGCATATTTTTCTTATATTTTCTATGGCTTTTTGGGATTTCGGCGATAATCCTGCTACGTAAAGATGAAGAACATATTTCTTGGGTTTTCTTTTTTTAAGTGCGTTTTCGAACTGCTTTTTTGTTGTCATGCTCATCCTTTTTTAATTATGTTTAATCCTACC
Source organism: Candidatus Omnitrophota bacterium (assembly GCA_028710385.1). Lineage (GTDB taxonomy): Bacteria > Omnitrophota > Gorgyraeia > Duberdicusellales > 4484-171 > JAJYOP01. The sequence goes on along the minus strand of JAQTUC010000036.1, from coordinate 10,003 downwards.
AAAACTTTCTCCTTGTTGGAAAGATCTCCTATGATTTTCTTAAGCGGCGGGGGCAATCTTCTGACAAGTGTCGGTATCGCAACTATCTGGTCTCCTTTCGCAAGTTTCGGATCCTTAAGAAGGTCTACAATCTCAATTGAGTATTTACCTTTAAGAAATTCTTCGCATATTTTCTTAAGATTAGCAAAAGCTTCTAACGACTTGGGTGTTACTCCTGCAACGTAAAGCCTGAGTTTCCATGCCTTCATTTTGCGCCTCCTGCCGTAAATTGCGGCGCGTCAGCGGTTTCAATATGACTTGGCGCATATTCGGCAATATCCTCAATTGACAAACCTCTATCAGAAATAACAAGATTTCTGACCTCGTGGGAGTGCTTCATTCCGCGAGCCTTAAGAATATTCAATAAGCGCTGTTTTCTCCTGCCTTCCTGCTCCATGGTTAATTTTATCCAGACATCGCAAAGGCTGGATATTCCTATTTCGGTTGTTTCGCCTCTGTTGCCCTTTAAAGTCAGGTCTGTTGCAACTATGGTCATGCCGTTATTTTTTGCAAAATCCAACAGCCTGGCAATCATAGCTTTTGCCTCATCCAATGTTCCGGACTGAAGGAGCGTGGTTATAGGATCCATCACAATGGCATCAGGCCTGAAATCATCCAAAGCTTGATGTGCCAACACCAGGTGCGCTTCCAAACCGCAGAATGAACCGCGGTTAGAAATGAACTTCAGCTGCCCTTTGTCTATCCATTTTTGAAGATCAAGGCCTATGCTTTTCATATTGCGAAGTATCTGGCCTTCTGATTCCTCAAAACTGAAAAAAATGGCTTTTTTACCACCCTCACACATAGAATCAGCGAATTGTGCTGCAACGCTTGTCTTGCCGCTTCCTGCTGAGCCGGATAAAAGCACTGCTGTCCCGCGATAGTAGCCCTTGCCATCCAGCATTTCGTCCAATTGTTTAATGCCGGAGGACACTCTGTCCTGATAAGCTCTGCATGTTAATAAAAGAGATGTAATTGGAAATACCGATATGCCTGCGTCTCCGATTAAAAACGGAAATTCGCTTGTGCCGTGCCTTGAGCCGCGGTATTTTATTATCTTCATTCGCCTGGTAGCCAGCTGTTCATTTACCCTATGGTCCAGGTATATTACGCAATCGGCAACGTATTCTTCAAGGCCGTGTTTCGTCAGCATATGTTCGCCTTTTTCGCCGGTAATAATAGCGGTAATACCTTTATCTTTTAACCAGCCGAAAATTCTCCTAAGTTCGGCGCGAAGTATTGATTGGTTTGTAAATCCGGAAAACAATGCTTCTATGGTATCAAGGACAACTCTTTTTGCGCCTATAGAATCTATCGCGCTTAAAAGCCGTACAAACAATCCTTCAAGGTCATACTCACCGGTTTCCTCTATTTCGTTTCTCTCTATCTTTACGTAATCAATCGCAAGTTTTTTATCTTTCACAAGCGCCGGTATATCAAATCCTAAAGAAGCGAAATTATCCGCGAGATCTTTTTCCTTTTCTTCAAAAGCCATAAATACGCCCGGCTCATTATATTGGATTCCGCCTCTGCAGAGAAATTCCATTGCAAGAACAGTTTTACCGCAGCCTGCTCCTCCGCATACAAGTGTGGGCCTTCCCTTAGGCAAACCGCCTAGCGTTACCTCATCCAGTCCCTGGATACCGGTTGAAACTTTCGGCAAAGTGCGATATTTGCCTCCCGAAGAACTCTTAAGCTTAGCCATTGCGTCCTCCTTTTTACAAACCAATATACCCATGGTGAAGAAAAAACTTCAAAGAAGGCGATACCGCTAGTTGATATGTATTGCTATTTGTTCCCTGCCTGTATATTTTGATATACAGACCGCCCCTGGAAAATTTTTCTATTCTTTTGTGCTGTCAGCCGGATAAAATAGAAAAGGAAAGTATTTAATAAAATTATATCTGCGATAATGGCTGCGTATATGCCCAAATTCCTCTTTCTATTGACTTATTTCCACCTTATGCCGATAGATAGCTATAATACCGGCATATATCCGCATAAATACCGTAAAATAGCATTAATTTCGCACGCTTCAACGCCGGATTAAAGGTAGATTATTTATTTCAGTGTTTAGAACCGATAGCACTTCGTGCTCGGGATTCAAACCGGAAGGAGATTGCATAAAAAATCCCCACCCGAAAAGGGTGAGGATTTTTTATGGTAACTTTCGTTGACGGTTCTCTATTTTTTTGCGCTTCAAAAAAGCAGGAAAACCATGCAAAAAAATTATTATTTTGTAATTGGTATAGCTTTATTTATCTCTGCCTGAGGCTTTCTTAAGGTCCGCCAGAACCTCGGGGTCAATTTTAACCCCTAGGCTCTCAGCCTTATGAATGTCTTTCCAGGCCCCATCGTAATTTTTAGCATCAAGATAAAAAAGCCCCCTACTGTAGTATGCTGGAGCACAATTAGGATTTATTTCTATTGCTTTGTTAAAATCCGATAGAACCTGCTTAATATTTCCCTTGCTGGCATAAGCAAGCCCTCGGTTGCTATAAGCTTCTGCAAAGCCAGGATTAAGTTCTATGGTTTTGTTAAAATCCGATATGGCTTGGTCGTGGCTGCCTTTCATGTCATAAGCAATACCGCGCGTATTGTAGGCTAAGGCATAATTAGGATTTAATTCTATAGCCTTGTTACAATCAGTAATGGCCTTATCTAAGTTATCTTTTTCACGATAAGCATTCCCACGATTATTATAGGCAACAGCATCATTAGGATTAATTTTAATAGCTTTTGTATAATCGGAAATGGCTTGGTCAAGATTGCCTTTCATGGCATAAGCAGTTCCCCTGTTATCGTAGGCTTTACCGTAATTAGGGTCTAACTCAATGGCTTTGCTATAATCTGAAATGGCTTTGTCGTAAGCGCCCTTTTGTTTATAGGCAAATCCCCGGTTATGGTAAGCTTCCGGGATTTTGGAATTCAACTCTATGGCTTTACTGAAATCTATTATTGCTTCATCGTATTTACCTGAGTTAGAATTTTTCACTCCTTTGTCAAAAGCTTCTTTGGCAGTTTCCTGAGCGAAGATATTGCCGAGGACAAAAAATGTTGCCACTAAAATTAAAACAGATACACTAATTTTCTTTCTCATTATTCCTCCTTTTCTTATTTATTCTACCCCTAATCAAAAGCCCCGTTGCAATATAATATCACAAAAGTTAGGGAAAATATATCCCAATCGGTCTGCTTCGCGCTTTGTTAAGAAGTAAACACTAGACGCGCTTCGCAGGCCAAGGATTTCACTCGTCCCGTCGTAGACGGGACTCGTGGAAACACGTTAAGGTAGATTCTTTATTCTAGCGGTTAGTATGCAATCTTTGCCGAAGGCAAAGCGCCCGAAGGGCTGTTGCATCCGCCTAAGCAAAAAAATAAAATCTTGTTTTGAGGTAAAATATTGTTTAAAGAAAATTCTCGCAATGCAAGAGGCTAACCTGGGGCTTCCATGCGGGATTAAATCGGGAAGAAACTACAATAAAAATGCCCGTTGAAATGACGGGTATTTTTATTGGCAGCCCCAACCGGATTTCACTCGCCCACTATGCGGGCTCGTGGTATCGCATAAAGAAAATGCCTATATTCTAGCGATAAGAACCGGGGGCACTTCGTGCTCGGGATTCAAGCCGGAAGGAGATTGCATAAAAAATCCCCACCCGAAAAGGGTGAGGATTTTTTATGGCAGCCCCAACCGGATTTCGTTTGCCAGACTTCGTCTGGCGCACGGAACCGCGTTTAGGTAGAGCTGTATTCTAGCGGTTAGAACCGGGGCGAGCTACGCTCGTCTGGTTCAAATGGAAGGAGACAATCCAAAAAAAATACCCCGAATGAATCGGGGTATTTTTTTTGGCAGCCCCAACCGGATTTGAACCGGTGTGTTCAGCTTGAGAAGCTGACATCCTAGGCCAGGCTAGACGATGGGGCCAATAAGTTAATTACTCGTTTAAATCCAATTCTGTTTTTTAAAATACCGAAGCATATAAATGCCTATAACCAGCATAAGAATAATAGCTACAGGAAAACCCCAAACCCTTTCAAGGCCTGGAATAAACCTAAAATTCATACCGAAAATACCGGTGACAAATGTAAGAGGCATGAATATAGTTGCAATTATAGTTAAAACCTTCATTACTTCGTTTAGTTTATTGGAAAGGCTTGAAAGATACGCTTCAACCATACCGGTAAGCATTTCCCTAAACATTTCCATTGAATCAGCAACCTGTATAACATGGTCATAAATATCCCTGAAATAAATTCTTGTTGAGTCTTTTATCAGCGCAGAATCGCTTCTCTCAAGCGATCTGACCATCTCTTTTAAAGGAAAAATTACTTTGCGTAAAAAAATTATCTCTCTTTTAAGGTGATAAACCTCTTTAAGCACCATCTGGTCCGGCCTGGTTATAATTTCTTCTTCAAGAAATTCTATTTTCTCGCCGAACTCATCAAGTATCTTAAGATAATTATCAACTATGGCGTCAACGAGCACGTAGCCTAAATAATCCGCGCCCATTTTTCTTATGCGGCCCCTGGAATTTTTTATGCGTTCTCTTATGGGGTCAAACACATCGCCGACTGTTTCCTGGAAAGAAATTACAAAATTATTCCCGACAACAAGGCTTATCTGCTCTATTTCTATTTCCGCGCTTTCCGTGTCGTAAGAAAGCATTTTTAAAACTACATAAATATAGTTTTCCAAATCCTCCATTTTTGGCCGCTGCTCAACATCTCCGATGTCTTCAAGAATAAGCGGATGGAGGTTGAAGCAGCTTGCAATTTTTTCAAGTATTTCCGGCCGGTGTATTCCTTCAACGTTTATCCAGGTAACCGTAGGTTTGTCACGAAATACCTGGCATTCATCGGGTGAAACAACCTCTTTATACTGGTAATGCATTTCGTCGTAATCAATTACCGTAATTTTAACCGGCTCTTTGATGACTGCTGCGGCCGGCCTTAAGGTTATGCGCTGAAATCTTCTTTTGTTTATTTTAGTCATATATTTAATGGTTTAACCGTTAATCACCATAGCAGGATAAACTAAAAGAATAATTTTGTCAATCGCTTAAAGCTCTATTTTCATTCCGTCATAAGCAAAAACAATGTCCATTTTTAAACTTTCGCGGATTTTCTCTTCAAGAATGTGCGGTTTTGCCGAAAGCAAAGTCATTCCAAAATGCGTAAGTATTGCTTTTTTTGGTTTTATCGCTTTTATAATTTCAATTGCCTCCTCAAGGCATAAATGCTCAATATCGTCGCGCTTCTGATAAAAAACAACGTTAAGTATAAGTATGGTTGAATCCTTATATGCAGGTATCAACTCCTTGAAATAATCCGTATCGGAAACCAGCGAAACAACTTCTTTCCCGAGCTTAAATTTAATGCCGTAAGTTTCAACCGGATGTTTGTTTTTTAGCGGAACTTCAAATTCTATATCTCCTATGGAAAAATTTCCTTTTTTAAGAATTACTTTCTTTTCCGTAAAATCTTTTAAATAAGAAAATATTACCCCGTCTTCTCCGAGAGCATCCTGGGGAAGAAAGAGCGTTCCTCTTTTCTTAAATCCGCCTTCTGTCATAGCCTCTATCATCGCATTTACATCGCCTGCGTGGTCAAGATGCTTATGCGTAAGGATTATCGCATCAAGATTTGCAGGGTCAAGCTTAGGCTTACTGCTTGAACAACGCACCAAAGCGCCCGGCCCGGGGTCAATAAAGGCATTCGTTGACTTATATGAAAGCCAGATTCCGGCGGATGAACGAAGCTGCCTTATCATTACAAAGCGCGCGCCGGCAGTACCCAGAAATTTAATAAAATTCATATTTTACCTGTCACAGGTAACACGTAGCACGTATCACGTTTTAAAAGACGTGTTACGTGGGGCGTGCGACGTGATACACTATTCTTTCAACCATATCTTACGCAGTTCATCAGTTATTTCTTTTTGCAGCGGGTAGCTTATATCCTTGGAATCGCTGCGGTTGGCTGTGCCTTTAGGCTTTATAAAATCAACTGTCCTTTCTGAAATTGCGCCCTGCTTTTTAGCGTAATCGCGTATTTCGCGGTCATCACTTACAACGATAACTTCCGACAAGGGGTATTTTGAATTTTTTATTTTATCTATCCTGGCTTTTATTAAATCGTCGGCGCTGAATTCACCGCTAAAAACTATTTCAAATTCCGCGTCTCTCTTTGCTTCAGGCTGTAAGGCTCCGTCAAACACAATGACGACTTTGTTATTGCGGCTTCCTGTAAGTTTATTGTTTTTTATATAATAGATAAGCTCAAGCTGGGGAATATCGGAACTTTTAACTGATGGTATTTTATGGACGAGATTGAAGCCGTCTATGATATACAGTAACATAAAAAAGCCCTCCGAGTAATCCAGCAAATATCGTAAATGCCAGGTTTAAAAGCGAAAGGCCAAGGCCTACGGCTTTACCTACGTTTATCAGAGAGAAAAAATAAACCGAAGCTGCTTCGCGGGTCCCTGCTCCGGCTATGGTAATAGGAATAAGAGCTATCATCATAATTATAGGAACAAGAATGAAAAAATAAAGCATGCTTACATGCAATCCGAACGCTTTAGAGCCTACAAAAAACATAATTGGCGTTAAAAGCTGTATGGGCATGGAAAAATACATACTCTTAAAGAATACTGAAGGATTTTTGCGGAAGAAATAAAGATGGTCGTGAAACTCTGTTATTTTGTTTTTTAAATTTTGCCTATTGCCTAGAATTTTAATAAGAAAAGAAAAAACAGTTTTGCTGAAAATCACGCACGAAACAACACCCAAAAGAAGGCACAAAATAAAAAGCGACAACGCAACCTCTGCCTCCCGAAAAAACCTTCTTCCGAAAATGTAGGAAAAAAATGCAACCAGAAGAAGGGCTATCGCGCCGCTGAACCTGTCCATGAGAACGCTTGAGGCAACTTTTTTTGCCTCTCCGTGGTGCGTTGAAATACTGAAACCCCTGAATATGTCTCCGGCGACAAAAGAAGGAAATATGAGGTTAAAAAACAACCCTGAAAAAGTTGAATAAAAAGCGTCCCTGCTTCTAACCTTTACGCCGAGAGAATTAAGAAGAAATTTCCAGCGGAAAATTGAAATCACAAAAGTCAAAACATAAATCAAAAACGAAAGAAATATATAAGTTTTATCGGCTTTTTTATATACTTCAATCAGCTCCCTGTAAGGAACAAGCTTAAAGAGGACAAAAAGAATGGCAATGCTTACGAAAAGTTTTAAAACAAGCGAGACAGTTTTTTTCACCGGCCGCCTCCGTTTAAAAAACGCCTTATTATGCGCTGATATACCCGCCCTTAAGATATTTATACGCTCCAACAGCAGAAATCGCCCCTTCGCTTGCCGCTGTTATGAGCTGGCGCAGCGGACGTTTCCTGCAGTCCCCCGCTGCCCAAACAAAATTACAATTAGTTTTCATTTCCTCATCTGTAGCGATAAATCCCGATTCATCAAGCTCAACTGCATCCTTAAAAATACACGTATTGGGAATAACTCCTATCGCCACGAATAAACCGTTTGAAGCTAGTGTATTTGTTTTTCCGGTTAAAACATTTTTGATATTTATACCGGTAAGATTTTCTTTGCCGTTTAAGCTCTCAACAACCGTATCAAAAATAACCTCCACATTGCCTTTATGGAAAAGTTCTTTTTGCAGGTATTCTATTGCGCGTAGGTCTTTTCTCCTGTGAATAAGATAGACCTTACTGCATATATTGGAAAGATAAATCGCTTCTTCAACCGCGGTATTTCCTCCGCCGACTACCGCAACAGTTTTGTTTTTAAAGAAAAAACCGTCGCAGATAGCGCAATATGAAACCCCCAGCCCTGTAAGTTCTCCCTCACGCGCAATTCCAAGCCGCCTGAATGACGCACCTGTCGCAATTATCGCGGCATTGGCGCTCGTAACTCCTTCCTGCGTGTGCAGCTTAACCTGTTTGCCTGATACTTCAAATTTTGATATTTCTTCAGGTATTACCTCTATTTCTAATTTCTTAAGCGTATCGGAAAGTTCCGATGCCAAGTCTCTTGCTTTTGTGCCGAGGGAAACGCCCGTATAGTTATCAACGCTTTCCATAAGAAGAAGCTGGCCGCCTACAACCTTTGGCTCAAAAAGAGCAAATTCAAGGCCGGCTCTTTTTGCGTAAACAGAAGCTGAAACTCCCGCAATGCCTGCGCCTATTATTGCCAAATCAATGCTTTCTTTCATTTAAAGTTTTTTAGTTTAAGGAAATGTTTTATTGAGCGGTCATATGTTTTTTCCGCATCCGGAGAAAAATAACAGGCAGGTAATTCCGAATTTTTACGGTGATAACTCAGGCATTCGCAGCAAAATCCTTTTCTTGCGCAAGGCTCATAAGAACAGTTGCATGCGCTAATATTTTTTTGCCTGTTTTGACAATTCATTTTTGGTGTCTTTTTTTATTTTTTTTAATTTAGGCGACACTTTAACTTTCTTCCAGAGAGAAATCCTGTCGCTTAAAAGCACTCCGTTTAAATGGTCTATTTCATGCTGGAACACTATTGCCGGAATGCCTTCCAGCTCAAGGTCCACAGGCTCATTTTTTTCGCTTGTATAGCTTACCCACACTTTTTTCGCCCGGCAGATTTCAACCTCAAGCCCGGGAAAACTAAGGCAGCCCTCAAGAAATTTGACCTTACCTTCTTTTTTAAGAATCTTTGGATTTACGATTTTAAAAATCTTATCGTCAAACTCAATAAGCGCCATGCTTAAATCAATGCCGACCTGGTTTGCGGCTATACCGACTCCTTTTGCTTCAATCATCAACAGCCGCATCTCATCAAAGAGCTTTCTTATCCGGTCGTCAATGACTTCAACCTTTCTGCATTTCTTGGATAAAATGCGTTCAGGATACGTGTATATTCTTAATTTTGTTGGCATCGTCAAGCTCCACGCAGGTTGGTTTTAGTTTTTTAATTTCGTCTTCGCTGTAAATTCCGTAAGACAGGACAACAAGTTTATCGCCCTTGACACCGGTTCTTGCCGCAGGGCCGTTTAAACAAATCACTCCGCTGCCGCGCTTACCTTTTATAACATAGGTCTCAATACGCGAACCGTTATTTATGTTAAGAACCTCAACCTTTTCATTAACCAAAAGGTTTGCCTTTTCTATTATGTCCTCATCAATTGTAATGCTTCCTTTATAATGAAGCTGCGCTTCCGTTACTGTCGCGTGATAAATTTTTGATTTTAACATCGTTCTTAACATGTGTGCCTCCGCAATTTAAAACTATTTTTTACCGTTCAATAAACTATCGGTTAAACTTGCAATCATAAGCTCTTCGTCTGTCGGAACAACCATAACTTTAGTTTTCGGCGCTATTTTTTTAATGTCCTTCTTAAACCTATTTATCATATCCGGGTTATTCTCTCCTATTCCGGCGGTAAAACAAACAGCATCAGCTCCGCCAAGCATAAGATAGTATGCGCCTATATATTTTTTTATCCTGTGTATAAACATTTCAAGCGCGAGCATTGCCGCAGGATTTTTTTTCCTGGCTTCCTCGTTAAGCGTTCTTATGTCGTTGCTTATTCCTGAAATCCCAAGCAACCCGCTTTTTCTGTTTAAAATCTCATCCATCTGGCGGACAGTTAAGCCCTCTTTTTCCATTATATGGAAAACCGCCGCAACATCAATATCTCCGCAGCGCGTTCCCATAATAAGGCCCTCTAAGGGCGTAAACCCCATTGATGTTTCTACGACTATCCCTTTATCTATCGCGGCAACGCTGCAGCCGTTTCCCAAATGGCAGGTAATTGTCTTAATTTTCTTGAGAGGCTTTTTAAGAATCTCAGCGCATTTATGCGCGACAAACTGGTGAGATGAGCCGTGGAATCCGTATTTTCTCACTCCGTATTTTTTATAATATTCAGAAGGTATAGCGTAAAAATATGCGCTTTCCGGAATTGTCTGATGCTA
>JAQTUC010000035.1 GCA_028710385.1 Candidatus Omnitrophota bacterium | reverse complement strand
CTTAAATAACGACATCGCGGCTCCATCGTCAGGATATTTGTTTAATATCACTATTATGGTTGTTTCTTTGGCAGGAAAATAATACATCACACAGCTATAGCCGGGTATTCCTCCGTCATAGCCTATAAATTCTCCCAGTTTTTTTATGCCCAGACCATATTTAAGATCGGGCCGGCCGGTTTCAATCCAGTTAAAACGTGCCTGGCGCATTTTATCCGTGATATAACTTCCTTTATAAAGCGCCTTTGCCCACAAAGCAAGGTCCTCGGTATCTGAAATAATTGCGCCGGCAGCCCACATACAGGAAGGATCAAGAAGAGTGATATCCTGGGGAATATTGCTCTTTTGCTTTTCTGTATACCCCCTGCTGTAATCGCCCTCCATAAAAGGAGACACGGCAAAGCTTGTGTTCCTGAGCCCTATCTTGTTAATTACTCTTAATCTTATTAAATCGTCTATTTTTTCTAAAGTTACCTGCTCCATTATCATACCCAGCAAAATAAAATTGGTGTTAGACAAATGCCAACCCTTGCCTGGCGCAAAGTAAGGCTCATGCTTAAATGCTATATTGACTAATTCAATGGGCTGATATTCCGTAAGCGGTTTCTTGTAAACTTGCGGTAAAAAATTCTCATCTTCCATGTAATCAAATATTCCGCTTGTATTATTAGCCAGCTGTTTTACCGTAATATTTTCTCCGTTTGGCACAAACGGAAGGTATTTTTTAACCGGATCATCAAGGTTTATTTTTTTGTCATCCGCTAGCAAAAGCAAAAGCGAAGAAAGAAAAGTCTGCGAAACAGAGCCGATGCGCACTTTTTTCTTATCGTGCATGCTTTTGCCGCTTCCGATGTCCGATTCGCCGACAGTTTTAACCCACACTCCGACAGAAGGAGACCATACGGCAACTATTGCTCCGGGTATATTTTTTTCTTTTACCGTATCATTAACTATTTTATCCATCACCTGCTTAATTGTCTGCGAATAAGCAGACGGCGCAAAGACAAAATTATTCAACGATAAAAAAACAACAAAGCCGATTATTAACGTAAGGCAATTTGGTTTTACTTTCATAACTCCCCTGTTTTTTAATAACTAATCTGCTCGCTAATGACGGCATCGTTCCTGACGATAGCTATCATATCATGCTTAAAAAATTGATCGTCGCTGTTTATGTAAACTAAAATATAAAGGCCGAGTTCCTGGACCTCCCCTGCTGCAGCCGGAGCTGCCACAGTACCGTACACTTTTGGGCTTTGGCTGAAAGCTATATAAAGTATATCTTTATCCCCCCTGAATTCTTCTTTTCTGAAAAATCTTCCCTTAGCTTCGCTTTCTGCGCTTTTTATGCGTATTTTTTTTATCTTGCTATAAAAAGAAGGCAACTCCAGGGTTTCGTTCAGAAGGTTTTCAGGGCCGAAATCTTTCAGCTGGGGGTATCTTTCACGTACTCTCCAAATATCGTTGTATATAGCTTTTATAATCCGGTTGCCATAAGCCACAACCTCTTCATTACTAAGCGACTCTGTGTGAGCTCTTGGAATAACAAAAGAAAAAACAGCGGAAACCGCAATAAGATAAATAAGCAATTTTCTTTTTCTCATTCTAAATATTAACCTCCGCCTCAAAAATTTTTTATGGTGTGGTACCAAAGAAGATTTTCTTCGTATATTTATATTATAACATATACTTACTTAGGAAAATCAAACTTTATTTCCACATCCTTGCGCTCTTCTTCCAAAGCTTTAAAAAGCTCCCTGGATTTCATGTTGAGCATGTTAGCCACAAACATATCAGGTATCTGATTGATACGTATATTATAGGTATTTACTGAATCGTTATAAAACTCCCGCCTGTCTGCGATTTGCCCTTCAAGATAGCTGATGCGCCCCTGAAGCTGCAAAAAATTCTGGTTTGCTTTTAAGTCCGGGTAATTCTCCGCAACGGCAAAAAGGGTTTTAAGGCCTTTGGCAAGCTCTCCCTCTGCCTGAGATGCTTCTCCTACTGTCTTTGCGTTAAGGCAGTTTGTCCTTGCGGCTGTAATCTTTTCAAGGGTTTCCCTCTCGTATTTCATATACCCTTCGCAAACTTTTATAAGTTTAGGCAACTCATCATAACGCTGTTTAAGCAGCACATCTATATTGGCCCAGGCTTTATCAATATTCCTGGAAAGCAAAATAAGGCCGTTATAAATAGCAACAAAATAAAGCAATATACCTATTCCTGCAAAAAGAAAAAGCCCGAGCAAAATAACACCAAGCATCATACCCATGGAACAACCTCCTTTTGGCAAAAGCGCATAGCCTGCATAACGCGTCATTACCTAAACAGCATAACAGGCAGACGCCAATTTGTATTAAGACCGGCCAAATAAATTAGCCGCATATGTCAGTAAGCCACAAATAAGCCTGACAGAATAAGATATAGCATAACAAGCACAAGAATACAACCGCCGAATATTCCGGCTGTTGCCTGCATGCCTAATTTTTGCGTTAATTCTTTCTGGCTGTTTTTTGAAATTATAAATACCTGGTTGTTTACAGCCTTTGAAACCACAACGTCAAGAGCGTTGTTATTTTGCCCGTTTTCCAGTTCTTTCTGAAGCACTTCCTGCTCCACCCTTGAAACAGCAGCAGCCCATTCCTCCTGGCTGATATTTCCGTCTTTATCGGCATCAGCCTCTTTCATAAATGCAGCATCTTTCTTTAGTTCGCTTATGCGCTTTAAAAGCATCTCCTTATGGTCCTCCATAAAGTCGCCTGATTTATTGGCTGTGCCTAAAACATAAACGCTCTGATCTTCGGTAATACACCATTCCCTGAAACGCATTGCATAACTGCCGAAAAAACCTTTGTAATAAATGCCGTGGCTTGTCATAAAATCACCCAGGTTTTGCGGTATGGACTTAAGCCATCCGGAAGTAAATTCATAATCCACAGGCATAACAAGCTCTGCATCTTTAGGAAAAATAAGTATTTGGCCTGAGCCGTCATCAAGCCGGAAAGGGCTGTAGAAACTATCGCCCCTTGCAACAATGACCCACCTGCCGGATTTGCCTCTTTGCTCGTAGCGCTCAACAGTATAGCGGTACAAAACACAATCAATACCCGTGAAAGGGCTCTTTAGAGGCTTTTCTTTTTTTGCTTTTCCGATAAGCTCAACAAGGCCAAGCGCTAAACCGCGTATGGTTGAGGTAGGAATGTTTTCTATGAGGCGTTTGCGGCGCAGGCGTTTAAAGCCCCAGAAAAATGCCCAGACTCCAAAGCCGAGAAAAAATAAAAAATATACTGTATTTTGCCCCATTGATATTTTTTTGGAGTAATACCCCCGGAAGCCTGTTTTATTTTATTTTATCTGTAAAAAAGATAATGGCAAGGTGATATTTTGCTTAAAGAACCTCGGTTGCGTAGTGCACCCATTTCCTTCTGAAATAGCGGATAGACATAAGCACCGCCTGAATGAAAATTGAAGCATTCATTGCCCACCAGACGCCTATTGCCCCCATACCTATTGAAATGCCGAGAATAAAAGCCAAAGGAATGCGTATCAGCCAAAGAGTTCCGCAGACTATAAGCATAACGCTTTTTGTGTCTCCTGCCCCGTTTAACCCTCCGCCAAGTATAATGCCCCACGCCATAAACGGCTCAAAGGCAAGGCTTATGTAAATATATTTTACGCACTCTCCTACAACCAAAGCGTTATCTGAAAGCAGAGGCGCTATTGTTTTAGCGTTAACTAAAACCACAAGAGTAAGAATAACAATAAGAAAAACCCCCAGCCCTGCAGTTACCGCTCCTGTATGCACTGCCTCTTCTTTTTTGTGCCCACCCAGGAGATTGCCCACCAAAACAGCATTGGCCAGGTTAAAGGCAAACGCAGGAAGAAATATCGCCGACTCTATACGTAAGCCATTGGTAAAAGCGGCCATCACCTCAACGTTGTTTTTAGGCAAAGCATTAAGTATTAAAAAAATAGCAACAACCCCAAGCTGCCAGACAACCTGAAGAACCCCTGAAGGCCAGCTGATATCCAGGATTTTTTTAATTATGGGCTTTGACAATTCAAAAGTCAGGCGTAAAATTTTTCTCACGAAAATTATATTTAGAACCGCGCCCACAGATAAGCTTACGACAGTAGCAACAGCAATACCTTTAAATTTAAGCGGCGTATAAAACGGCAGCGTAAGATCAAGAGCTATATTGATGGCACAGGCAATAGCCATTGTCCAAAGCGACCTTTTAATCATCTTGCAGGCGCGAAGTGTTCCGTTTGTATTTAAAAGTATATAATCAAAAAGGAAGCCTACTGAATAAATAGTTAAAAACGCGGTAGCATACCCTTTAAGAACTTCTGGTATTCCAAGCGCTGCTATAATGTTTTTTGAAAAAATTACTCCAAGCGCGGTAAAGCAAACGCCCAAAATGGCCGAAGCGAAGAAAGAAGAATTAACCGAGGACCTGAATTCATCCTGGCGCCTTGAGGTAAAAAGCCTTGAAATTACGGAAACAGACCCGACACTGAAAGCTATGCCTATAATTATAAAAACAAAATATAACTGAAAAGCCAATCCATAAGCTGCCTGGACCTCCTTTCCGAATTTTCCGGCAACGTAGACGTCGGTAAGGCCGATTAAAAATTCAAAAAACATAATTAAGGTCATGGGCCAGCCTATTGACCAGCTTTCGGCAAGTATTGATTTCGCCCGGTTATTTTGTTTGGAATTTAAAGCGCTCATTTTACGCCTGGCTTAACGTATATTTTTTAATGATTTTAAACGGGTTATAAGTTGACTTTGCCTGCCGCAGCCCGGGCACCCCAAGGTCTTGTTCCAGATTTATATATTCAAAAGCCTGCGCCTCGTTTAAAAGAAAATCATTCAGCATAACCTGGTACAGGCCCCGCATATCAGGATTAGCTTTTAAAATATGCATTACAAGGGTAGCTGAATTAAGTTTCTCAGCAACCGCAATCGCGCAAATATTTTTCTTAATCTTTATAACTGCGCCTATAAGGTTAAAATAACCGAAATTACCTATCATTTCTCTTATCGCCTGCTTTTCTTTTTTCAGCCCCTCTACTTTATCGCAATTTCTGGCTACGCACCAGCGTTCTTCAAAATCCAGGCATTCAGCAGCATTGGATGAGTTAAGTTTTATGTATTCGTGCTCATACGTTGACTTGAACTTCTTAATAAGGTTTCTCTTGGCATCATACTTCCTGCCTTTAAGAAGCTCAAGGTCTTTGGCCTTATACAGGTAATCGCTGTTATCCCTGTCAAATTCAAGCTTCAATGAATTTTCCTCTTTAAAGATTGCGGCGGTTTCTTCCGGCAAGCGGACAAAACGCTTTTTTGTATCGTTGAGTATCCTTAAAACAACCGGTTTTATATCAGCAATGCCTATAGGCGGGAAAAACTGCGCTGTTTGCTCTTCGCCCGAACGAAGTATGATAAAATCGTTTAATGCAGCCGCATAAAATTTATAAGACTCTCTCCAGCAATATAAGTTTGTAAAAGTGAACTCGGAGATTACGGGCTCAAGCTTTAAGAAAGAGGCATCAAACTGGGCCTTCATTTCTTTATCAAGCTTTGTAAATTCAGGATAGGGTTTAATATACATAACAAACAGAAAAGCCTGGATTGGATATGCAAAATGAGCCGCAGAGAATACAAATCTATGCCGTATTTATTTAACAAGAAATTTTTTTATTGATTCTTCTATGCTTTTAAAATCTTTTTTCTCAAGCCATTCTTTTTTAAACACGCTGGCGCCGAAAGAAATTGCGCTGGCGCCGGAAAGGAAATAGTCGGACATGTTCTCCGCCGTTACCCCTCCGCAGGCAAGAAGCTCAATCTCCTTAAACGGCCCTTTAATTTCTTTGAAATATTTCGGCCCGAGCAATCCGGCCGGAAACACTTTCACCATCGTAGCACCCGCCTGCCAGCAATTGTATATTTCCTGCGGGCTGAACGCTCCCGGAAAAACAGGAATCTGATTTTTGACGCAATGCAACGTAACATCTTTTACTAAAACAGGCGTAACAATAAAACTTGCGCCGGCATCCAGCGCTTCCTTAAGCGATTCCATACTAAGCACAGTGCCTGCGCCCACGGTCAGGCGGCCCTTGGTTTGTTTGACGCATTTTTTTATAAGCGAAGGCGCGCCTTTGGTATTCATTGTAATTTCTATGGTAGCCAATCCGCTTTTTAAAATTGCGTCAAGGGTGGGAGAAAGCGCATCTGCTTTTATGCCCCGAAGAATACCAAGAATAGGTTGTTTTCTGAACTTAGCTACATCCATCAGTCAAGATCATCCCCCAAAAGGCTTTCGTAAAATTCCCTGTAATTTTCTTTTTTGATGCTGTTTCTAAGCGCAATTGCCGATTTAGGATGCTCATCAAGTATGCCGGTTATGGCATAAGGGATAATGTAACCCCACTCCAGCTTCTCTCTTAACGGAACGAACTCGTTTGAAATAAGGTCCAAAATCGGCCTTATGTCAAACTTGGGATTTTTTAAAAATCCGATAAGCAGTTCCAGCGGGCAGTTTCCGGCGGCGCGGCCCAAACCATAGACTGTTCCATCCAGGAAATTAACATTATGTATTATCGCCTCAATTGTATTTCCGAAGGCAAGCTGCTGATTATTGTGGGCATGCATGCCTATTTCCTTGGTTTTGAGTATACTTTTAAATTTTTTTACCAGAAACTCTGCGGTTTCCTGATACAGCTCTCCGAAACTGTCGACAATATAAATTACTTTTGCCTTGCATTCGTTTTCACGCTGATCAAGCGCTTCCGTAAGCTCATTGTCCAGAGCCCGCGATATTGCCATTATATTAACAGTTGTTTCATACCCTTTATCCGCAAAATGGTTAACAAGAAATATTGCCTTATCTATATCTTTAACATAAGAGGCAACTCTTATCATATCCACCGGGCTTTCTTTTTTCGGCTTAACATCCTCTATGTCAACTCTGTCCACGTCAACCATTACGGAAATTTTTGTCTTAGACTCTATCCCCTCTATTATTTTTTCAATATCCGCATCATCGCAGAATTTCCATTTTCCAAAATCCTTGGGCGAAAACAATTTTTTGGAATTTTTATAGCCTATTTCCATATAGTCTACCCCTGCCTCAGAGAGCGCCTTGTAAACCGCGCGCACAAACCTGTCATCAAAATCATGATTGTTGCAAAGACCGCCGTCTCTGATAGTGCAGTCAAATACTTTAATTTTCTCTCTAAACATATTTCCTCCTTTGGTGTTATAAACGGGAAACCGCGGATATTTCAGGCAAAATACGCATGAAATCCATATTTAGCCGTAACCGCCTCTAACTGTAAGGATTATATAATACCCTAAGGCAGGAATGTGTCAATTGTAAAGTAAATTAGATAACGGATTAAAGAATTAAAGGATTGGCAATCAGTGGGAATTATTGGCTGATTTTACTTAAGAAACTGGCAATTTCGTTCCGGCGGTTTTTTCCGTTTTCAACAAATTCAAGTCCGCATAAATAGTCGTCCGAGGCTCTAACTTCATTACACCAGGCAACTCTTGCCGTTAAATTGACAATCTTGTCTATCAGATTTATGCTTATTTTGATTTGCTCGTTTTTAGGAAGGAATTTATTGCTGACTATCCGAACTCCGCCGGTACTCAAATCTTTGCTTACCGTATAAAAATAATTCTTATGCAAAACCTCATCACATTCAACCGGAAAAGAGATGTCTACTCGTGGGTATTTTCTGCGCTCCTGCATAAGGTTTACTCTGTTAGGCACATTGTAAACGTTTATAACCCCTATACGCGAAAAACTGGACCCGTGGCTGCGCACAAATCCAGTTTTCTACTTTATACATAACATATTTTTGAAAATATTTCAAGGAAAACGCTTTCATTTTTTAAAAAAAAGTGCCAGGGGCAGGGTGCTCTAGGAAAGGGTTAAATTCTGATAATTCCAGGTATTTCGCTTATTTTATCTACTATAAAATCAGCTTTGCCCAGAAATTCTTTTGGCAGGCTTGTTGAAACAGCTATGCAAACCATTCCGGCGCGCTTTGCAGATTCTATTCCATAAGGCGCGTTTTCTACAACTACGCATTCCTTGGGTTTTACCCTGAGCATCCGTGCGGCCTTAAGATACGGCTCGGGATGAGGCTTTCCTTTCTTTACGTTATTACCGGCGACAATGTTATCAAAAATACTGTATAACCTTTTATACAATATCCGCTTAACCTCGTAATCAGGCGTTCCTGTGACAAGGGAAAGCATATAGCCTTTTTTCTTTAAAGCCCTTAAAATCTGTTCGGCGTCCTTAAAAATAAACCTCTTAAAATACTTCTTGAATATTTTCTGCCGATAAGCGAATATTTCGGAAAGCAGCGCGCGGCTTGGCACAATACCTTCTTTTTTCAGAAAATCTTTAAGCGACTTGGCCCAGCGCTCTCCTTCTTTGGCGTAAACATCAAAACAGCCCACCCTTACCCCATACGGCCTTAAGGCTTCATACCAGGCAAGGAAATGGTACGGCATGGAATCAACAATCACGCCGTCCATATCAAATATAACCGCTTTAGGAAGAAGCGCTGTCTTTAAATAATTTTGCTTTTTCGCGCTGAAAGATAATGGCATTCTTGTTTAAAAAATCGGGCTTATCTTATTGTAATTACGGCTTCCTGGCTGAAAAACTTTTCCGGGTTTGCGCTTTCGGTTTCAAAACATTCTTCCCGGCTGACACATGGCATAAAGCCAAGCTTAAAGGAAGTTTTACCGCGCTTAGCAGTATCTGAAACCTGAAGATACAATTCTTTTTCAAATTTTTCCATAGGCAAAAGAGTGATGCAGGAAACTACGTTTTTATCACAGGCAACCCCGTAAAGCTGCACTTTTTTTAACTCGTCTTCCAACACCCAGTTTTGGTCATATGAACAGTTCCAAAAGCACAGTCTTTGTTCTTTTGGGGTCACATTCATAATGCTGGTTTTAACCGTAAATATTTCCCCTTTTTTAAATACTTTTTTTTCCGGAAAAATTTCAATATAAAAATCGCGCTCCTGGGCCGGCAACGAAAAAGAAAATGTCTGCAGCAATAATAAGACGAATAAAAACTTTTTCATATTTCCTCCCACTCAGCTAGGCTTTTGGATTGGAACAAAAACGATAACCGACTCCGTGCACCGTATTAATATATTTTGGCTTAGAAGGGTTACTTTCTATCTTTTGGCGTAATTTCACTATATGCTGATCAAGCGTGCGGGTGGTCCCTTCGTACTTATACCCCCATATTTCATTTAAAATGGCAAAACGCTCAATTATCTCCCCGTCGTGTTTTAAGAATAAACGAAGCAGTTCTATCTCCCTGGGTATCACATCAAACTCTTTTTTCTTTTTAAGGCCTTTTAACGTTTTCGGATCTATATATACATCGCCGAATTCAATCGGGCTGTCATCTTTCTTTTTGTCCGGCTTAATACTGCTGCGGCGTAAAGCCGCCCTTATGCGCGCAAGAAGCTCTTTCACCCCAAACGGTTTTACTATATAATCATCTGCCCCTATTTCAAGACCAACTACCTTATCTATTTCCTGGCCTTTTGCGGTAAGCATAAGTATGGGAATATTCGGGTCTTTTCTTCTTATCTCCCTGCACACATCATAACCGCTCTTCTCAGGAATCATAATATCAAGAAGTATCAAATCAGGTTTTTCAGAATCATACAAAGACAGGGCCTCTTTTCCGTCTCTCGCGGGATTAACCGCAAAGCCTTCACCCGCCAGCAAATCCACTATGCCGGTCAAGATAGCCGGCTCGTCCTCAACTATCAAAATTTTTTCCTGCATAAATTAGCTCCCTGCTTTAACAGGCAATATTAAAGTAAAAACACTGCCTCCGCCTTCGCGGGCCTTATAGACGATATCGCCGGAGTGGTCCCTGGCTATCCTGCTTGCGATAGTAAGGCCAAGGCCTGTTCCCTTAACCCGCGCAGTCAAAGAATCATCGCAGCGGTAAAATTCCTTAAATATCTTCTGCACATCTGCCGCAGGCACGCCTTTGCCTTTGTCCTTAACCTGTATATAAACCCGCGAAGCATCGTGCGTTATTTCCAAATCAATACTCTTTCCCCCGTCAGAATATTTTTCCGCGTTTGACAAAAGATTAATCAACGCCTGTTTAATGGCTTCAGCGTCAATTTCAGCCATGACTTCATTGGAATCAGTTATAAAATTTACAACAAAACCGTTGTTTTCAAGCCTTAACCTTTGGCCCTCAATTAATTCCCTGCATAAAACTATTATATTTTCTTTTTTAAGAACATACTGCTTTCTGCCCTGCTCCATACGGGAAAAATCAAGCACGTTGTTTATCAGCCGGGCGAGACGGTCTGTTTCTGATACCATTAGATCAAGATATTTTTCTTTTTTTGCCTCATCCGCCACGCGCCTTTCCTTAAGCATTTCGGCAAACATCTTAATTGAAGTAAGCGGGGTTTTAAGCTCATGGGAAACATTCGCCACAAAAGTAGTTTTTTGCCTGGCAAGCGCCATTTCGCTGCGAAGAGATTTCAAAACCAGAAAACCTCCTGTTGATATGGAAATAAAGAGTATCATAATGAGCGCCCACATAATAAAGGTTACTGCTCCGGCTTCAATCTTTACCATACCGGGATTGGCAAGATACGCAACAGCCTCCCAGTGAGGCAATATTGAGCTTATCTCCTTTGCGACAAACGGTCTTTGCCAATTGCGGCTTCCGACACCCTTTGGCAAAATAAGAGGCTTTCCGTTTTCATCCAAAACAGTAATAATTCTTGCCGAAGAATATATCTGCGGCAACAATCCGACAATCCTGTCTTTAAGCGCAGCCTGGTTAATCACGCAACCCACAACCCTGCCGCCTTCTGTTTTTCTCCAAAAAATAAGCTTTAAGTTTTCATTTATGGAACGCGGAATAATTCCGGAGTTGCTCTTTGAAAGTATCTGGTTGAAACTTAAGGGTTCGGAAACAAACATGGATTCTTTCTGGGGCAAAACCGCGTCCTTTTCGCTCTTACCTTCTATCTGAACCTGGCGCATAACTATGCTTTTGCCTGTTTGTTTTGCCTGATCGTAAATTTTCTGGCGAATAGGCAAGTTCTGCTCCCAGGAATTAATTGCCTGCTGGCTTTGATATTGTTCGCCGACAATATTCGCTGATTCCTGAGAAAGGCTGTAATTAACTTCCGGGCTTTTTCTCCTTTCACTCTTGTCAGAATAGTAATTCCGGTTATCATCCTTTACTATTTCATCCTTATACGCCACAGCGATATTCTCATATACAGGTATTTTCACCTCTCCGCGGAAAAACTGCCTATTCCAGTCAAGAAAAGTTTTCTCTGCTGCGCTCGGATTGGTTTCGTAGCTGGGATAAATAATTTCTCCGGTACCGGAAACTAAAAAAGGCACTTCTACAAGATTATTCTGTTTCTCCCATGCTTTAAGAAAATCTTCGGGATTATCCCGGTTTAAATGAGCGGTATTTGAATTTAATTCCTTCTCTATTGTGTTAAGCTCAGCCGCAACAACCGAAGAAACATGCGTAACTTCCGCAAGCAAAGTATCATGCATGCGCTTTTCAATGAATGCCTCTTCGCGGCTTAACGACCTTATTGCTATTACGCTCAGTATAATACTTGGGAAAAGCACCGCTGCTATAAAAAATATCCCTAAATGTGGTTTTAAGCCTGCCTGTTTCATTCTTATAACCAAACACAGGGCAAACGATTAAACATTTGCCCTGTGCGTCTTTATAAACCTGTCATTTTCTTTCTTTGCCGGGGGCATACTGCTGCTGATTGGTTTGCGAGTAAGCTTCGCTTACAACGCTTTTACGAAGTTCCCTGGAAAATCCTTTATTTGAAAAAATATTTCCGGATAACCAGCTGCAGCGCTCTGCTTCCTGCTTAACATCTTTATCATTATTACACTGCTTGGCGACTTTTTCAAGAGTGGCGCTTTGCTGATTAAGATAATCTGCCGCGGCATCATATTTTCCTTCATCGGCAAGCTTTATCGCCTTATCTTTTATTTCAGAGGTTTTTGTAAGCGCTGTTTCTTTCAATATGCTGCTATCCTGCCGGGAAACAACCAAATTGGAATTTTTACTGTACTGAACGCTTATCTTTTGCAATGTTTTTATGGTTTTGCCTGTTACCGGGTCAGTGTATTCAACGCGGACATTCGCAACCTGCTTGCTTGCTCCATCCAAAGCTTTTGGAATTTGCATTTCAAAAAGCGCGTATTTTTCGTTTTTACCATACAATGCGCTTATCTCTGTTTTTAAATACTTTTCGCTAACTTCGCCTTTTCTTCCGATAAGCCCAAGCGGCTTTGCTCCGTTTTGCGTATCAATATACACATTAATGTTTCTGGC
>JAQTUC010000159.1 GCA_028710385.1 Candidatus Omnitrophota bacterium | reverse complement strand
TTTTTTTACCGTTTTTATAAAAATCTTTGCAATTCTGTTTATATTCTCCATTTCGGCAAATGACTCAACGTTAAAAAACACAATTCCCCTTTTAATGGAAACTCTGATTTCCCCGTCAGTTTTGCCGACGGATGCATAAACTATTTTATTCGCGGGGCATCCTGCCTTAATAGCGCGAAACAGCTCTCCCCCCGAAACAATATCAAGCCCGCTTCCCGCCCCAACCAAAGCCTTAAGTATTGAAAGATTTGAATTTGCTTTTACTGAATAACATATAAGGGGCGAAATAGATTTAAAAGCTGCTTTTATCTTTTTGTAGTGGTTTAGTAAAGTAGCCTGGCTATAGACATACAAAGGCGTGCCGAATTTCCTGGCAAGAGCTTCAACGGAAACCCCTTCGCAATAAAGCCGGTTATTTTTGTATTTAAAATCGTGCATATAAGCCACAATTGTAAGAATTACTATTTGCCAGTTCTTTGGATAGATTTTTTTGATTCAACTGAAAATTCAGGAGAAAATCTTTTGATTAATTCTTTTTTTGATATTTTGCTTGAAAGCATTTTCTTTAGCAATTCTTCTGGCATAGCTTTTATCGCTATATTGTTGTCAATAGAATACTTAACCAATCTACCAACAAAAGTGTGGGCATTTTTAAACGGTACCCCTAAGTCAACAAGATAATAAACTAAATCAGTAGCATACAAGGATTCATCCTCTAAATGTTTTTTTATATTTTCTTCGTTAAATTTTAAAGTCTTGATTATTCCGCATAACACCTTTAATTCCATAGATACGATTTCAAATGAATTAAATAGCGGTTCCTTATCTAACTGCATATCCCTGTTATAAGTTAAAGGTAAACCCTTCATCATTGTTAACACGCTTACCAAACTACCATACAACCTGCCGGTATGCCCTCTTATCAATTCCAAGGCGTCAGCATTTTTCTTTTGAGGCATAAGGGAACTACCGGTGCAGAATGCTTCGTCTATCTCAATAAAATCGAACTCTTTAGTCGACCAAATAATTAAATCCTCAGCTAATCTTGATAAATGCATAGCCAATATAGATAAAGCAGAGATGATCTCGATGACAAAATCCCTATCGCTTACGGAATCTAACGAATTTGTTGTTGGCTTTATATTGAACACACTTCCGATACCCTGTTCTTTTATATACTCAGATGCTTTAAGCGCATAGTCTTCTGCGCTAATTGGGGTTCCTGCTAAAGCACCTGCACCCATGGTTATTACAATATGTTCGCTAATATAATTTAACCTACTTGCATCCCTTCCAAGCATTGCGGCATAAGCGTCAAGATAATCTTTCAAGTAAACTGGCTGCGCATGCTGCATATGCGTAAAACCAGGAATGATAATATGCTCATTAGCTTTAGCCGCTTTAGATATTATTGCTATGGTTTCGACTATGCCCGCATATAATTCTTTTATTTCCACTTTGCAGTACAACTTAGTCGCAAACACAACTTGATCATTCCTAGATCTTGCAGTATGAAGTTTTAAAACTAAATCGCCGACTTTCTTTTGCAATTTATTCTGAATATCGGTATGAATATCCTCAACAGCCCTGTCAAATTTAAATGTTTTGTTATTTATACTAAAAAAAATAGAATCCAAGGCTTCCTCAAGCTTCTTTGCTTCTTCTGAAGTTAAATAACCGGTTTTCTTTAATATACCCACATGCGACAATGAGCCCAAAAGATCATATTTGGCAAGCTTATAGTCATAGCTAATAGATTTAGAAAATTCCTCAACTGAAGGATCAGTCTTTTTAGTAAACCTTCCGCCCCATAACTTTTTTGCCATTTTCCTCTCCTAATTTCTATCGCCCTTCTTCCTTCTGTTCCCTGTACCCTGTTTTCCTGTTATCTCTGATACGGCATTGCCAGTATCTTTATAAAACCTTCCGCCATGGTCCGGTCAAACTTATCGCCTTCTCCATATGTCGCGAATGCTTTTTTGTATAAACTGTTTTTAGAAATTCTTTTCGCGACAACAATATTTCCTTTGTATAACTTAAGCACTATTCTCCCTGTAACATATTTCTGTGTTGAGTCAATAAACGCATCAAATGACTGCCGCAGGCTCGTAAACCATAAACCCTGATAAACAATCTGCGAATATTTCTGGGCAATTATTTCTTTAAAAGCCAGAGTTTCCTTATCCAATGTCACCGCTTCAAGCTCTTTATGCGCAGTGTATAAAATCCACGCTGCAGGAGCCTCATATATTTCTCTTGATTTAATGCCTACAACCCTGTCTTCAATGCAGTCGCTTCTGCCAACTCCCGCGCTTGCGCCTATTCTATTTAGCTTCTCAATCAAGCTTACCAAATTAAGCGTTTTGCCGTTTAGCTTAATTGGAACGCCTTTGTCAAAATCAATTTCAACATAAGCTTCCTTGTTCGCTGTTTTGTTAAGCGGCTTTACAAAATAATATGAATTTTGCGGCGGTTCATTGGATAAATCTTCCAAAACCCCGCCCTCTACACTTACCCCCCAGATATTTTTATCTATGCTGTAAAGTTTTTCCTTTGTTGCTTTTATGGGAATATTGTGTTTCTTTGCGTATTCTATTTCCTCTTCTCTTGATGTAAGCTCCCACTCTCTTAAGGGAGCAATTGTTTTTACATTCGGCGCAAGTATCGCGCAAGTTGCATCAAACCTGACCTGGTCATTGCCTTTTCCTGTGCAGCCGTGCGCTACAAACTGCGCTTTTTCTTTTTTCGCCACGTCAACGAGATACTTCGCGATTAACGGCCTGCCAAGGCTTGTGCTTAAAACGTATTTTCCTTCATACAAAGCGCCCGCCTTAAGCCATTTTAATATATAATCTTTCGCAAACTCTTCCCGTAAATCCTTTATATATATTTTTGAAGAGCCGCTTTGAATTGCGCGTTTCTTTAAGTCAGCCGGAGAAAATTCGCTTCCTAGATTTGCGGAAAAGCACACAAC
Organism: Candidatus Omnitrophota bacterium; assembly: GCA_028710385.1. Taxonomy (GTDB): domain Bacteria; phylum Omnitrophota; class Gorgyraeia; order Duberdicusellales; family 4484-171; genus JAJYOP01. Next base: position 187 of record JAQTUC010000159.1, on the reverse strand, counting down.
ATCAAACCCTCTGTCCTTTAACCACTGTATGCAGCACGACGTATCAAGCCCGCCCGAATAAGCTAAAACTATTTTTTTCATATTTACCTCAATGAGCACATTATTTTTTCATTCTCGCTCTTAGGCAGGACGCAGAAAAAATAATAGTGCGAATTGATACTGAGGACGCGACAAAAGAGCGTCCGAA
>JAQTUC010000158.1 GCA_028710385.1 Candidatus Omnitrophota bacterium | reverse complement strand
AGCTTTGTGGCCAGTCCGTCGTCATTGGTAACCGCCATGCCGCCATAAACGCAAGAAATCATTTTATCCCTCAACCGCCATGGCAATTGCGTAAAAAACAGGTATCCAGTTATCAGTAACAATAATATTTTTTTTCAAATGATACGCAATTAAAGGATAATCTGCGTAGCCTGCGGCAATTAAACCTATTGCAACAAGATAAATCCAGAAGGCTTTTGGCAGGCCCTTGCCCTCAAGTTTTTTGCTTACAGGCTCAAACTCGCGCGGGCTTGGATATGTAAGGCGCGCAATAACCAAAACAACAAGCGCAAGAAAAGCAGGAATGGCTAAAGTTATGAATGCGTGTTTATAGCCGCCCTTAAAATAAAGCACAGCGGCAATTACCAAAGGCCCGGTTAAAGCGCCAATTTGATCCATTGCCTCATGCACGCCAAAGCCCCAGCCCTGGCCAACCTGTTTCGTCGCGTGGGAAAGTATGGCATCGCGGGCAGGAGAACGTATAGCTTTTCCCATTCTCTCAATAATTATTAATCCTGCGGCAACTTCCCATCTTCCGGCAAGAGCAAGCAAAGGAACAGCCAGAAGATTTACAGCGTAACCGATAATTGTTATTGTCCAATAGCGTCCGGTTTTATCGCTAAGATATCCTGACACAAGCCTTAGAGCGTAACCGATAAATTCTCCAAAGCCGGAAAAAATTCCTACTGCGGTTGCGCTTGCGCCAAGGATTTCAAAATAAGAGCCTATTACGCTGCGCGCTCCTTCATAGGTTACGTCAGCGAATAAACTGACGAACCCGAGCATAATGATAAATCTGAAAGCTGATTTTTTTAAAGTTTCCGGGGTTTTATTTTCTTGAGCCATAACAGAGGGCTATTTCTCTATAAATAATAATGAAGCCATAATCAGGACACCTAAAACCAGCCAGACAAACTGCCAGAAAGCGCTTGAAACTTTTACTTCGCAGCCTTCATGAAGCTCAGGAATTAAATCAGAGCCTGCAATATAAATAAATCCTCCGGCAGTGATTGGAACAAGCGCTGTTGTGTAGCCCTGAACATGCGGGCCGATGACAAGTGAAATTATTGCGCCCAAAATTGAAGTGACTGCTGAGAGAAAATTAAAAATCAAAGCTTTTTTAATGGAAAGGCCTCCGTGGACGAGCACTCCGAAGTCGCCTATTTCCTGGGGAATTTCATGTAACACTACCGCAAGCGTTGTGGTTATGCCAAGCGGAATACTTACGGTATAGGTCGCTCCTATTATTAAGCCGTCAATAAAATTATGCACGCCGTCACCGATTAAATTTAGCGCCACAACCGGTTTCCACTTTTGCTCGTGGCTTGGAGCATGGCAGTGGTGCCAGCGGATAAATTTTTCTAAAACAAAAAAGATAAGAATACCTGCGATGATATAGAGCGAGGTTGTAAGATTTGTGCCTAATTCTTTGAAGGCTTCGGGAAGAAGGTGTATGAAAGCGTCTCCGAAAAGCCCGCCTACGGCGAAACTTACCAGAAAAAGCAGTATCTTATATAGCACCTCTTTCTTTAAGGAAAGCGTGAAAACGCCGATAAGAGATATAAGGCTTACTATAATTACACTGACTAAACTATATAACCAAACCTGCATAAATTTTTAGAAATTGCTTTACCTGCACGCCGGCCGACTACGGTCAGGCGCTAGAACCTACGATTATCTGCGCACGAGATACTTCGGACTCTTCTGTTGTCGCGCCCTCAGTATTAATTCGCACTATTATTTTTCCTGCACTCCCTTCGGTCGCTTGAAAAAATAATGTGCTCATTAAATTATATCCTAAATTTAATTATTGCAAAGGGATAAAGATTGCTTACTCTATATGCACTTTTGACAGCGCTTCTTTAAGCTGTTTTGATTTTGCCGCAAATAACATCGCTCCAGCTATGGAACAAAACCCTCCCAGAATTAAAGTATTTGGAGCGCCTATTGTATGCGCGAGATAACCGGAAAGAAGGCCGCCAAACGGAGCAACGCCCATAAAACACATTGCGTAAAAACTCATGACACGCCCGCGCTTGTTATCGTCAACTATTGTTTGCACAACGGTATTGCTTGATGCAAGCTGCACCATCATACTAAAACCCGCTATAAGCAGTATAAATAATGAGAACCAGAAATTATGCGAAAAAGAAAAAACAATTAAACTTGCCCCGAATATTGCGGAAGCCACCCAGATTTTATTGGCAAGATGCACAACGCTCTGGTGGGAAGCAAGGTATAATGTGCCTGCTATCGCGCCTATCCCTATTGCTGCCATTAAGAGCCCGTAAACCTGCGGGCCTCCGCCAAAAATATTTACCGCAAAAACCGGCATAAGCACTGCGTATGACATACCGGTTAAACTTGCGACAGCGGTTAAAAAAAGTATCGCTTTAATAGGCAGAAAACCAAAGGTATAAGAAAAACCTTCCTTAAAATCTTTAAGGACGTCTCCTTTTTGCGCGGGTACTGCCCGTTTTTTTACCTGCATTTTAAGCAGCGCCCAGATAACCGCAATATAACTTAAGCCATTTATCAAAAAGCAGAGATTTTCTCCGGTAAGCGCGATAAGCATTCCGGCAACAGACGGGCCTACGAGGCGCGCCGCGTTAAATATAAAAGAATTAAGCGCAATTGCGTTGGCAAGGTCTTTTTTGTTTTCAACCATTTCAACAATAAAAGACTGGCGCGTCGGAATATCAAAAGAGTTGATAATCCCAAGAAACATACTAAGCAAAATTATCAGCCATACGCTTATTAAAGATTTTGAGGCGAGAAAAAAAAGTATAAAAGCCTGAAGCATTGAAAGGCTCTGGGTAATTATAAGCATGCGGTGGCGGTTGTAGCGGTCCACAAACACGCCGATAAACGGGCTTAAGAAAAATGAAAATATCTGGCTTGAAAAAGCAATCATGCCAAGGATAAGCGCGGAATTAGTAATACGATAAACCAGCCAGCTCATTGCTATTGTCTGCATCCAGGTGCCTATAAGCGAAATAATCTGGCCGCTGAAAAAGAGCCGGAAATTTTTATAGCGCAAAGAGCGGAAAATTATGCCTAACTCTGTCAATTTGAATCCCTGGTTTTTGTTTTTTACGGTTTCCTGCATGATTTTAATGGAAAGATTGGAGAGCGACTACTTATAAATCTATACCG
>JAQTUC010000157.1 GCA_028710385.1 Candidatus Omnitrophota bacterium | reverse complement strand
GCCTCGCGGCAAACAGATTTTTCAAGGATAAATCAGGGCAGAACCAGCAGGAAACCTGCTTTATAAACGTAATAGTCTGGGGGCAGATGGCTGAGGTATGTAATCAGTATCTTGCCAAAGGCAGGCAGATTCTTGTTGAAGGACGGCTGCAGTCCCGCAGCTGGAAGGATAACGAAGGCAAGAACCGCACAACAATTGAAGTTCGCGCCGACAATGTGCAGTTTATGACGCCCAGGGCAAAGGAAGAAACTAAGGAAGTTGATTTGGGTGAAGAGCCGCAGGAGGCCCCCAGCTCAGATTCACACAATAATGAAGAACCAAGAGAGGTAAATTGATATGATTAGACAAAAACCAAAAATAATAGGATTTAAGAAAAGTTGCGTATTTTGTAAAAAGGAATTTGATGTAAACTACAAGAACATTGAATTGATTTCCCGCTATGTATCTTCCAAGGGAAAAGTTTTGTCGCGCCGCATAAGCGGAAATTGCGCCAAGCATCAGAGAAAAATAGCCAAAGAAATAAAAATAGCCCGTTTTTTAAGCATATTTCCTTACATAGTTAAGTAATTTTTGAAAATAGTTTAAAAATTATCAGGAGGTACATAAGTGAAGATAATTCTTACAAAAGACATAGATAAGCTCGGAAAAGAAGGCGATGTTATAGATGTTAAGGAAGGTTTTGCCCGTAATTTTCTGCTGCCTAAAGGCGCAGCCATAAAAGCAACGAAGAACAACTTTAAAGAAATTGAAGAACTCAAGAAAAGAAAAGATAAACAGGACGAAAAAGTTAAAAACGAAGCCGCTGAAATAAAAACAAAAATAGAAGCTCTTTCCTTAACTCTCACTGTTGAAGCAAAAGAAACAGAAGAGCTCTATGGCTCTGTTACCGAGCAGCAGATATTAAAAGCCCTAAAGGATGAAGGCTTTACTGTTGAGAAAGGAAAGATCGCATTACCTGAAGCGATAAAGAAATTAGGCGTATATAATTTGAAAGTCAAACTTCACCCGGCTGTAGAAGCTAATCTTCGTTTGTGGGTAATGAAAAAATGATTTCGGTAAATTCTCCTCAAGTAATAGACAAGCTTCCGCCGCAAAATATTGAAGCGGAAATGGCGACGCTGGGGGCGATGCTTATTAACGAGCCCGCCATAGCGGAAGTCATGGAAATCGTTGATGAGGATTTTTTCTACAAAGAAGAACACAAATTAATCTTTTCAACCATAATATCTCTTTTTAACTCCAGAAAAAAAGTAGATATTCTGACCGTATCCGAAGATTTAAGCAAAAAAAAACTTCTTGAAAGAATAGGCGGCGCAAGTTACCTAACTTCTCTTGCTGATTTTGTTCCAACCTCAGCCAATGTCAGCCATTACGCCAGGATAGTCAAGGAAAAGGGTGTTTTACGCCTTCTTATTTCAAGCGCAACCCAAATAGTTGCCCTTGCCTATAAGGAAGATGAAGAAGTAAGCACTGTCCTTGATAAAGCAGAAAAACTTATTTTTGAAATAAGCGATAAGCGCGTTGAAGGCGGCTATATCCACATAAAGGAAATCATAAAAGATGGAATAGAACTTATTGAGTCTTTGTATCATAAGAAATCCCATATAACCGGCATTCCCACCGGGTTCCACGATTTTGACGTTAAAACAGCCGGGCTTCAAAAAGGGGATTTGATAATAGTGGCAGGAAGGCCTTCTATGGGAAAAAGCGCCCTTGCTACATCAATCGCGGAATTCGCCTCAGTTGATGAAAAAATACCCATTGCGTTTTTCAGCGTTGAAATGTCAAAGGAACAATTGATGCAAAGATTTTTGTGCTCGCAGGCTAAGGTTGACATGCATAAGCTGCGCACAGGTTTTCTTGCGCCGAGTGAATGGCCTATTCTAACGTCAGCCGCGGGAAAACTTTCCGAAGCGCCTATCTATATTGATGATACTCCCGCGATAAATGTTTTTGAATTAAGGGCAAAGGCGCGCAGGCTTCGCGCCCATTACGGCATACAGCTTATTGTAATTGACTACCTGCAGATGATAAGAGGAATGCGTAAGGGTGACAGCAGGCAGCAGGAAATATCAGAAATTTCTCAGGCACTAAAAGCGCTCGCAAAAGAACTTAATATTCCGGTGCTTGCGGTGAGCCAGTTGTCGCGCGCTGTTGAGTCGCGCACCGATCATCGCCCGCAACTTTCGGATTTACGCGAATCAGGAGCTATAGAGCAGGATGCGGATTTGGTTGTTTTGCTTCTTCGCGAAGAATATTACAATCCAACTGCGGAAAATAAAGGCACCGCTGAGGCAATTATTGCAAAACAGAGAAACGGGCCGGTTGGAAGCGTTAATCTCGGCTTCATACGTGAATACATGAAATTCGTAAATTTAGCGAAAACGTCCGGCGAAGAATTTTAGTTTGGTTTTAGAGCTTCTTTAGTTGACTTTGGGGCGAAAAATATCTATAATATTTAAATGCGTAAACTATTAGTTATATTTTTTTCCTGTTTTTTTATTTTTTCCGCCTACAGCGCTGACGGCGATACAATTGCCCGTGTTGACATAAAAGGGCAAAGCAAAGTCAGCGACGCAACAATTGTTTCCAAAATTAAACTCCGCTCCGGACAGGCCTACAATGAAAATATTGTGAACGAAGACATAAAAAACCTCTACGCTACAGGTTTTTTTGAAACTGTAGACGCCGAAAAATCAAAAACCGAAGAAGGTATCGTTGTCACTTTTAAGGTTAAAGAGAAACCTGTATTGTCCAAGCTGGACATTGAGGGCGCGCATTTTATACGGAAGAAAAAAATTGAAGAAGGCCTTGAAATAAAAGTAGGTTCTTTTATTGATGAGTATAAGCTTAATGAAGTTGCCAGCAAGATAAAGGATATGTACGCAAAAAAAGGCTTCACTCAAACAAAAGTTACCTATGAGTTTAAGCCGCTTAAAGAAACTAACGAGGTGGAAGTCAAATTTATTATAGAGGAAAAAGGCATTTTAAAAGTGCGGCGCATAAAAATACAAGGCAATAAATCCATATCAGCGGGACGCATCATAAAGCTCATGAAAACTCGTAACGCTTGGCTTTTTAACCCCGGGATTTACAAAGAAGAAACGTTTACTGATGATTTGAAAAGAATAACTGATTTTTACCGCATAGAGGGATTTACCGACGTAAAGATTGAGCCGGATCTTAGCT
>JAQTUC010000156.1 GCA_028710385.1 Candidatus Omnitrophota bacterium | reverse complement strand
TGAAATTGCTCTCGCCCCCGGGCGTATTACGATAAATCCGGAAGAAGTCGATACATCCTGGGAATTCTGCGGTAAGAAATTTTCTGTTCCGATAATGGCCGCGGCTATGGACGGAGTTGTGGATGTCGATTTCGCGGTTGCAATGTCTAAGCTTGGCGGAATAGCTGCTCTAAATTTAGACGGAGTTCAGACACGGTACGATAATCCTAATGAAGTACTCGAAGATATCTCAAAGGCAACTCCGGAAAAGGCAACAAATCTTATTCAAAAAATATACACAAGCCCGATAAAAGAAAAACTTATCGGCAAGCGCGTTGAAGAAATAAAGAAAAAAGGCGGTTATGCTACTGTAAGCTGTATACCGCAAAACGCAGCTAAGTTTGCAAAAATAGCGCAGGCTGCAGGCGCGGATTGTTTTATCGTGCAATCAACGGTTACAACTTCTCAGCATGTCGCAACGCGTTATACCCCGCTTGACCTGCATAAATTTTGTAAAGAAACAAAAATTCCCGTAATCCTCGGAAACTGCGTAACTTACAACGTAACATTGGAGCTTCTTGAAACCGGTTGCGCCGCAATACTTGTCGGTGTCGGTCCCGGCGCAGCCTGTACAACCAGAGGTGTTTTGGGTATCGGCGTTCCCCAGGTAACAGCAACAGTTGATTGCGCGGGAGCCAGGGATTTTTACTACCAGAAAACCGGGAAATATGTACCGATAATTACAGATGGCGGAATGCGCCGCGGCGGAGATGTTTGTAAGGCTTTTGCCTGCGGAGCGGATGCAGTTATGATAGGTTCTACTTTTGCCAGGGCAAAAGAAGCTCCGGGCAGGGGTTTTCACTGGGGAATGGCAACCTCTCACGGCAATTTACCCCGCGGAACACGTATCTCCGTTGGAGTTTCCGGAAGCCTCGAGCAGATACTTTTCGGGCCGGCAATGGTTGACGATGGTTCTCAGAATTTAATGGGCGCTCTTTCAACTTCCCTTGGCTCTCTCGGCGCAAAGGATATCAAAGAGATGCATTTTGTAGAAATAATAATTGCGCCTTCCATACAAACCGAAGGAAAACTTTTCCAGGCTTCACAGAGAGTGGGAATGGGTAAGTAAATTAAAATCCGAAATCCGAATATCGAAATCCGAAACAATGTCAAAAATCAAAAATTCTAATGTTCAAAACATGCGGCTATTTTTGTCATTAGAATTTTGAACATTCGAATTTGTTTCGAATTTCGGATTTCGTGTTTCGAATTTAAAATTAAATCAGTATGTCAAAAGATACAATACTAATTCTTGATTTTGGTTCGCAATACACTCAGCTTATCGCGCGCCGTGTCCGCGAGCTTAAGGTTTATAGCATTATTGAGCCTTGCACTATAAGCTTGGCAAAAATAAAAGAGATAAACCCTAAGGGTATTATTCTTTCAGGCGGGCCCCACAGCGTTTACGAGAAGGGCGCGCCTTCGCTAAACAAGGAAATACTTAAATTGAAAGTGCCGATTTTAGGCATCTGTTACGGAATGCAAATTTTAGCAAAAACCTTGAAAGGCACAGTTAAAGAGGCAAAGAAGCGGGAATATGGAAGAGCCGAGGTGTATATAGATAATCACAAGGATTTATTTTTCTCTCTGCCTTCAAAAATAGTTTCCTGGATGAGCCACACCGACCAGGCAGTTAAGCTGCCCAGGGGGTTTGAGGTTCTCGCGCACACACTGCACACCGAATTTGCCGCAATAGGAAACAGGAAAGAAAGAATTTACGGCGTTCAATTCCATCCTGAGGTGGTACACACTGAGCGCGGCACGCAGATTCTTTCGAATTTTCTTTTTAGAATTTGCGAATGCTTTGCAAGCTGGCAGCTTGAAGATTTCATCCAAAGCGAAATCAAGGCTATAAGGGAAAAAACCCACGGTAAAAATGTAATCTGCGGTTTAAGCGGAGGAGTGGATTCTTCAACCGCGGCAGTTTTAATAAATGAAGCAATCGGCAAGAGCCTTAAATGCATTTTTGTAAATAACGGTTTATTGCGGAAGAATGAAGCAAGGCAAGTGCTTGATGTTTTTCGCGGACATTATAAAATAAACCTTTGTTACGCTGACGCTTCGAATTCTTTTTTAGCCAAGCTTAAAGGCGTAATTGACCCGGAAAAAAAGAGAAAAATAATCGGCCACGAATTTATAAAAGTGTTTGACGGGCAGGCGCGTAAAATAAAAAATGTAGACTTTCTTGTGCAGGGAACGCTTTATCCGGATGTAATTGAATCGGTTTCTTTTTTCGGCGGACCAACTTCAAGAATAAAATCGCACCACAATGTCGGCGGGCTTCCGGCTAATATGAAGCTTAAGCTTATTGAGCCTTTCCGCCAGCTTTTTAAAGATGAGGTGAGAGAAATTGCAAAAATTCTAAAGCTGCCGAAAGCGGTAATCGGCAGGCATCCGTTTCCCGGGCCGGGCCTTGCGGTTAGAATTATCGGAGAAATCACAAATGAGCGCCTGAGGATTTTAAGGGAAGCAGACAGCATATTTGAAGACATTATAAAAAAACATAATTTATATGATGGCATATGGCAGGCATTTTGCGTGCTGTTACCGCTTAAAACCGTTGGAGTTATGGGGGATAAGCGTACTTACGAAAATGTTTGCGCGATAAGAGCAGTAAACAGCCTGGATGGTATGACTGCTGACTGGTCAAAGATTCCATATGAAGCGCTTGGCGAAATTTCCAACGCGATAATAAATAAAGTCCGGGGAATCAACCGCGTAGTTTTTGATATAAGCTCAAAACCTCCCGCAACTATTGAATGGGAATAGTTTCAATATCAAAAATCAAAATGCAAAAATCAAAATTACAAATAAAAATTAGAAAATTTGAATTTTGATCTGTCATTTTGGTGTTTGATTTTTAATTTTTGATATATTATGGCTCACAGTGATTTTATACATCTTCACGTTCATACCCAATACAGCCTTCTTGATGGCGCCTGTCAGCTTAACCGCCTGGTTGAAAAAGCAGTAAAATTAAAGCTTCCCGGCCTTGCCATAACCGACCACGGAAACATTTTTGGCGCAATAAAGTTTTACGAGGAGTGCATGGACTCTGGCATTAAGCCTATAATCGGCTGCGAAGTCTATGTTGCCCCGGATTCGCGCTTTAAAAAAGAATATAAAAACGAAGACGCCGGGAACTACCATCTCATAC
>JAQTUC010000155.1 GCA_028710385.1 Candidatus Omnitrophota bacterium | reverse complement strand
AAATCTTCTTTGCAAAAACCTGATTTTTTCGCTTCGTTGAAGATTTTCTTTATTATATTTTTACGTTCGGCAATATTTTTAGGAATAGCGCGTCCCGCTACAGGCAAGATTATAAACATCGCGCCGTATTTTTTTGCTAAATTAAGCAATGGCTTAAGCTTGGTGGGGTCTTCTGAAATTGAATTTATAAGCGCGCGTCCCGGATAAAACCTAAGGGCCCTTTCAATTACCTTTACACTTGGAGAATCAATCACCAAAGGCAAATCCGTAATCTTAGAAAGCACGGAAATTGCTTCCATCATTAATTTTTCCTCATCAGCTTGCGGCACGCTCACGTTTACGTCCAACAGGTTGGCGCCATTTTGTTTTTGCTCATTTGCCAATCTTACAACCGAAGCCATTTTGCCTTTTTTTAATTCCTGCTGAAAGGCGGGTTTTCCTGTCGGATTTATACCCTCCCCCACGATTAACACATCTTTTTGTTTTTCTAAAATCAAAGCGCTCCTTGCCGAGCTTAAAACGCTCAAACGTTTACTTCGCGGCATGACCGGCTTTTCCCCGGCTAGTTTCCTTTGTGCCTGCCGTATATGCTCCGGAGTTGTGCCACAGCAACCACCGAACATATTAACTCCGAATCTTGCAAATTTTTCTGCGAACAAACCGAAATTCTGCGGCTGCATACTGAAATGCGCGCGCGAACCGATAAGCTTAGGCATTCCTGCATTAGGCTTAACTGCAAGCGGAACATTAGCGTAGGGCTTAAGGCCGGCCACGATTTTAAGCATATCCGCCGGGCCTGTTGAACAATTTGCTCCAACGCAATCTGCGCCCAGGCTTTGGAGAGTAACCAATGCTGCCTGCGGGCTTGTTCCGTTTAAGGTTCTTCCGCTTTTTTCAAAAGTCATAGTAACAATTGTAAATTTATCACAAAGCTCCCTTACCGCGATAAGAGCCGCGCGCGCTTCCTGTATGTCCATCATTGTTTCTACAACAAACAAATCAACTCCCGCCGAAATTTGCGCACGTACCTGTTCTTTAAAAATATCAACTGCCTCATCAAAATCAAGCCCGCCAAAAGGCTCAATAAACACGCCCAGCGGGCCGATATCTCCGGCGACAAAACAATTTTTCCCGGCAGCTTCTTTAGCCAATAAACATAAATCTTTGTTTATCTGTTTTACATTTTTTATTCTTTGGTTGCCAAGCTTAATCCGGTTGGCGCCGAATGTCGCAGCGTAAATAATATCCGAGCCGGCTTCCCGGTACTGCCGGTGAATCTGTTTTAATGCTCTGGAATTTTCCAAGGCCCAGATTTCAGGAAGTATCCCCTCCGGCATTCCAAGCTTATGAAGCTCTGTCCCCATCGCTCCATCAAGAAGGACAACGCGCTTGGTTAAAAGACAATTTATTTTCTTTCTCGCATTCATAGGTTAACAACTCCTAAAACGGCGGTTGCAGATTTTTCCGGCACAAGCATAAATTGCCGGGTAATATTTATACCGATTTTTTTAAGTTTAAGCAACTCATAAATTTTTTTCTGATTTTCTATTGAAAAATCGGAAAACCCGCAGGAAATACGCTTATCCGTAAGACGCTTGAATTTACGCAACAGCTGCCGGTTATAATAATTTATTATCCATTCAAAACAAGCATCCGTCATTTCACTGGCTGCAGCGTCAAGTATAACTGCGCGCGCTAAATCATCTTTCCCGCATTTTTTTATCTCTTTTATTATTTTTTCTCCTGCTGTCGCCGCGCACAGAAGAATCTCATCGCTTTCTTTAAGTAAAGAAATTAAAAGCCGGCTTTCCATCGAGATACTTCCTATGGATATAACTTCCTTATTTTTCTGAACCGGTTCAATTAATGCGCAGCCGCAAAGCTTTATAAGCGGCAAAGCATCATTAATTGTTTTTTCTATCTCCTCCTGCTGCGCTTTGGAAAGCATGGTTATACCGCTTTTATAACCAAGGCGCTTATAGATATTTTCCAAAGGTAAATCAATATTTATTTGGTTAAAAAATACTGGCTCTTGCATTGATAGTTTTATTTTTGGACAACCACGTTACACGTCTATCCTAACCATTATTGGGGAATTTATTATAACTCTGCCCGATAAAAATACAAATTATTTTGCCGGAGTGAAGCCTCCCCGGTCTAAAGACCGGGGCTTCCTCCCGAGCAGAAACCTACAATTACATTCATCCCATGGGCTATCCCAACGGGGATGCCCCTTCCTGATACCTTGTTAAGGAAGGGGCCTAAAGCCCGGGGTATCTCGCGAGGGATTAAACTTGGCGAAAAACCAATCAGCCTAAGCTTTTACGAAATCTGGCGGCACTTAAAGTAATGACGGAAAGACCTATGATAACCAGCGGCACCAGTTGCGTCCAAAGCACTTCTATCCCGACTCCTTTTAAAAAAATGCTTCTTATAACAACCATAAAATACCGTAAAGGATTAATTATTGTAAAATACTGGATAATTTTAGGCATATTGGCAATCGGATAGGCGAATCCGGAGAGAAGGACCGCGGGCATATAGAAAAGAAAAACCGACATCATTGCCTCCTGCTGCGTGGAAGATACCGTGGAAATAAAAAGGCCGATACCTAAAGTAGTAAACAAATATATACAGGTAGAAAACAATAATAAAATCAGATTCCCTCGTAGCGGTATATGAAACCAGAATACGCCGAGTATCGTAATAAGAATTATTTGGATAAGCGCAATTACGGCAAAAGGAAGAAGCTTTCCGATAATAAGCTCAATGGGCTTCAACGGGCTTACAATTAATTGCTCCATAGTGCCGATTTCTTTTTCTTTTACTATAGCCATAGAACTAAGCAAAAGGGACATCATGGTGACAATTGTCGCAATTACCCCGGGAAGATAGTAATTCCTCGAAATCAGGTTGCCGTTAAACCAGGCCCGGTCTCTTAAGTCTACATTCGATACCGGACCGGTAATACCTTTTGCCGCGGCGCGTTCCTTCATCAAATACTGCTGATATTGGCCTACGATTGTATTGGCATAATCCATTACAACCATTGCCGTATTCGAATCCGTACCGTCAAAAGCAAGTTGAATCTCGGCGTCTTTATCGGCATTGATATGGCGGCCGAAACCGCGGTCAATGTGTATGACAACGCTGGCCAACCCTTTGTCAAGGACGCGATTTTGTTCTTTATCCGTAAA
>JAQTUC010000034.1 GCA_028710385.1 Candidatus Omnitrophota bacterium | reverse complement strand
TCTTCCGATCTTGCAAACACCTTAAGAATACTTTACGGCGGAAGTGTCAAACCGGCGAATATAAAGGAATTAATGAATGAGGAAGATGTTGACGGAGCATTGGTCGGAGGGGCTTCGCTTGAAGCTGCTTCGTTTGTTGAAATAGTTAAAAACTCAATATAAAAATATGCTATATACTTTAGTTTTGTTGTTTCATGTTTTCGTGGTAATTGGGTTAATCAGCGTTATATTAATCCAGCGCGGAAGAAGCGGCGGACTTATTGAGGCTTTGGGAGGAGTTGAGTCAATATTCGGAACAAAGACCAGCTCTTTCTTTGTGAAGATAACGGTAGTTCTTGCGGTGTTATTTTTCGTAACTACCATATCTTTGGCGTATCTTTCCAAGCAGCGCGGAAAATCGCTTATGGACAGATATAAAGATGTGCCGGTTGAGCAGGAAAAGAATGCGTCAGCGCCTGCTTCATCACCTGCGGCTTCGCCTGCACCTGCTTCGGCTGCGCCTGAGAAGAAGTAAAATTTTCGGATTTACCGAAAAAAAATGCTGAAGGTATTGACACAATTATTCATTTATGCTAAATTAAGGGCGATGCGATACTTCCTAATAGCCTTTCTTCTTATTCCAATATTCTATTCAAACGCTCAAGAAGTAAATGATGCTTCCTCCAGGCAGCGCGCGCCCATGGGCAGCGTTACAACAAGAAGCAACAGCCCGGTAGTCACCCGCAGCGCAGACGTAAAAAACAAAAAACCCATGGACAGAAGCAAGGCAATATGGTATCCAAAAGGCAAAGCTCCCAAGTATAAAAAAGAACCCCTCAAAACCTCGGAAGACGTTAACCCGGATTCAATGCAGGGTATATTTAAAGAAGAAGCCCTTGGCTACCGCAAAGAAGCTGCAAGGCTTCAGGCAAACAACGACTTAACTAACGCGCTTGCTTTTTATAAAAAAGCATTGGAATTTGACCCTAACAATCTTGAAACGATGAATGATATAGGCGTTCTTTATGAAAGCCTTAATGACACGGTAACCGCCGCAGCAGTGGATAAAAAAATAATAGAACTTAATCCCCAGTATCTTCCCGCTTACACCAATTTGGGTTTTCTCTATGAGGCAAAAAATGATACGCGTAACGCCACTTATTACTGGCAGAAAAGGTATGAATTGGGCAAAGAAGGCGATTATTGGACTAATATGGCAAAGCAGCACCTTATAAATCTGGGCACGTACCCGGAAGTATATAGAGCCAAGGTAGACAAAGAAGCATCGCGCCTTGCCGAGGACCTTGCTTACGGAAGAGAGGAGAGAACGGAAAATAATATAACAGACGCCAGGCTTCATTTTTATATGGAAACCCGTCTTTATGATAAAAAAGATTACGGAACTGCCCTAAAGGAGCTTGAAACAGCGCTTTCCTTAAATCCGCAGGATGAAAATTTACGGCTGCAAATACTGGATTTTTATAAAAAGACCGAAGATGCCTACGCAAAAGATAAAATGATTACGCAAACTCAGGACGCGCTTAATTACATGAAAGATGACAACTATTATACTGCCGAAGAAAAACTTCGGGGTGCTCTTTCTACGGTTTATAGTGCTTCACAGGAAAAATAATATAATTCCAGCCGACACTTCAATTAAAATAATTGTATAGGTTTGTAAGTGGCAAATTTAGAACCTTATCTTTTAAGAAATAAACTCAAAACCATAAGTAAATTGCGGTAAATTTTCCTGTAACGTATAGGAGAAACCTGCCTTAGCAAAATTAAAACTGTTTATGCCTGTAATTTTTTTCCGCAATATCCCTAGCAGTAATTGTTAAACATTCATGGAACAAGATACTATTTATTTGATTGACGGAACTTCAATATGCTATCGCTCCTTTTATGCTATAAAACTTTCAAATTCAAAAGGTATTTCTACCGGAGCCGTTTATGGGTTTTATCAAACTATTAAAAAAATTATTTCAAAATATAACCCGCATTATTTAGGCATATGCTTTGATGTTTCGCGTAAAACTTTCCGCCAGGAAAAATTTAAGGAATACAAAATCCAGAGGCCCCCTGCTCCGGATGCGCTAAAGCAGCAGATACCGGTTATAAAGAAACTTATAGATATGCTAGGCATTGCATTAATTGAGAAAGAGGGTTTTGAGGCAGATGATATCATAGCAACAATATCGCGTAAGGCAGCCCTTGCAAAGATGCCCTGCATTATTGTTTCTTCCGATAAAGACATGTATCAGCTTCTTGATAATGACAGAATAAAAGTTTACGAGCCGGTTAACGAAGAGCTTATTAACGAAGATAATTTTAAAAAAGAATTCGGTTTTAATCCTAAACTTATAGTGGATTATCTTTCACTTGTAGGGGATAGCGTTGATAATGTCCCCGGAGCAAAAGGAATAGGCAAGGTAGGCGCATCAAAGCTTATCACGCAGTTTGAAACAATTGAAAAAATTTTTTCTAATATAGATGAAGTCTCTCCAAAAATGAAAGATATTTTGTTAAAAGAAAAAGAAAATATTTTGTTGAGCAAAGATCTGGTTACTTTGCGCGACTGTGATATAAATCTAGATTGGCAGGATTTAAAAATCAAAGAACGCAAAACAACCGAGCTTTACGGCTTATTCCAGGAGATGGAATTTAAGAGCCTTCTTAAGGATATACCTGCGCCGTCTTTGAACATAAAAATTGACATCAAAGAAGATATGCCGTTTAAATCCGTCAATCCCGGAGAAAAGATGGTTTTTTATGCCAGCGCAGAAACCGCTTATATTCTCAGCCAGGATGAAAAAACTACATACAAAGCAAACATAAACGATATTAAGGATATAATTTCATCTGATGATAACAAAAAGATTTCCTATGATTTTAAATCGCAGCTGGCAGGTATCTCCGATTTAAAAGGTTTATGGTTTGATGTAAAAATAGCCGCTTATCTGATTGATTCGGCTCTTGTTGATTACGAATTGGCTACTTTAGTCTCGCAGTATTTAGGTGAATTGGCTAGCGAAGTGCCTCTTGAAGCGGCGGCGCATTTTATAGCAAAACTTTATAAAATACAGGGAAAACAGCTTAAAGAAAACAATCTGGATAAACTTTTTTTTGAGGTTGAGATGCCGCTTATTAAGGTTCTTTATGCCATGGAGCAGGGCGGGGTTAAAATTAACGTGTCTGTGCTTAGCGAGTTGTGCAAAGAGGTTGAGGCAAAAATAGATAATTTAAAGAAGGAGATATTTAAAATTACAGGTAAGGAATTCAACCTTAATTCCCCGAAACAATTGAGCGAAATTCTTTTTAGCGACTTAAAAATCGCGCCAGTTAAAAAAACAAAAACAGGTTTTTCAACCGGCGAAGAAGTTTTGGAAAAGTTAGCCGTAAAACATGAAATAGCAAAGTTTATCCTTGACTACAGGGAATTGAATAAATTAAAAACAACCTATATAGTTCCTCTTATTGAAACTGTAGGGTTAAATTCCGGAGAGCTGCACGCACAGTTTAACCAGACGCAAACCACAACCGGAAGGCTCTCAAGCTCATCCCCTAATTTGCAAAGTATTCCTGTAAAAGGAGAATTTTCCGCGAAACTGCGAAGCGCGTTTGTCCCTTCTTTTCCCGGAGGCTTCATGGTCTGCGCGGATTATTCTCAGATTGAGCTAAGAATATTGGCGCATTTTTCCAATGACGAAAAACTTAAAGAAGCATTTGAAAAAAGAGCGGATATACATCGCTACACAGCAAGCCTTCTTTTTGATAAGCCGGAGAAAGACGTAACAGATACAGAGCGTAACCGCGCGAAAACCGTTAATTTCGGAATAGTTTACGGAATGAGCCCGTTCGGGCTTTCAAAAGAGCTTAATGTCGGCGTTATTGAGGCAGAAAATTTTATCGCAGATTATTTTAACAGATACCCCAAAGTAAAAGAATACATACAGGAAGTTTATAGCCAGGCGGAAAAAGAAGGTTATGTTAAAACTATTTTAGGAAGAAGAAGGTATCTGCCTGATTTTAAAAGCGCAAATCCGCAGCTTCGTGATTTTGCATGCCGTCAGGCAGTGAATTCTCCTATTCAGGGCTCAAGCGCTGACCTTATAAAGGTGGCAATGGTTAATATATATGAGGAATTCAGGAAAAATAAAATTAAATCAAAATTAATAATGCAAATTCACGATGAGCTTGTGTTTGATGTGTGCAGCGAAGAACTGGATAAAGTTAAAGAAATAGTCAAGCGCAACATGGAAACCAGCATAAAGTTAAATGTTCCCGTTGAGGTTAAGATAAAAGTAGGTAAAAACTGGGGAGAAGTTCAATAGAGGCCTGTGCGATTAGCGGAATTATTTATTCTGTATAAAGGAGGTTTAGTATGAAAATAGCGTTGTGTTCATCAGAAGTTTTTCCTTATGCAAAAACAGGCGGACTTGCAGACGTAACAGGCGCCCTTCCGCTGGCCCTTGCTAAATTAGGCCACGAAGTAAAAGTATTTATGCCCCTTTACAAAAAAATTAAACCCCAAAAGATGTGCGGAGATTATGGAATTACAAAAGAGGGGAAGGTAGAGTTTTATTTTGTAAAGAATGACAGTTATTTTATGCGCGATGCGCTTTACGGAACTCCCCAGGGGGATTATCCGGATAACCTTGAAAGATTTTCTTTTTACAGCAGAAAAGTTTTGGAGCTTCTTAAGCAACTGAATTTTAAGCCGGATGTTTTGCACAGCAACGACTGGCAGGCGTCTTTAACGAATATTTATCTCAGAACAATTTATGCAAATGATCAGTTTTTTGCGAAAACCGCAACGGTTCTTACTATACATAACCTGGCATATCAGGGATTATTCAGCAGGGAAAAATATCCTGTTTTAGGTTTGCCCTGGGATTATTTCAACATGCATTGCCTTGAGTTTTACGAAAAGATAAACCTTCTTAAGGGAGGTATTGTATTCTCCGATATAGTAAATACAGTAAGCCCTACTTACGCAAAGCAGATTCAGACGCCTGATTATGGCTGCGGGCTTGAGGGGGTTTTACGGGAAAAAAGAGATAAGCTGGTAGGTATACTTAACGCAATAGATTATGATGTGTGGAATCCAGAGACAGATAAATTAATTTACAAGAATTATTCGCCGAAAAAACTGGAAGATAAGGCCGTTAATAAAAAAATGTTTCAGAAAGAGCTGGGGCTTAAAGTAAGCGAGGATACGCTGTTTCTGGGAATGGTCAGCCGCCTCGCGGAGCAAAAAGGCATAGATATACTTTCTGATTCATTGGATTATCTTCTGAAAAAATACCAGATAATAATTCTTGGAATGGGCGATGAAAAATACCTTAAAATTCTAAGAAAAAAGGCCCAGGATTTTAAGAAATCATTTTCCCTGCATTTAACTTTTGATGAGAAAATCGCGCACAACATATACGCTGCCTGCGATGGTTTTCTTATGCCATCCCGGTTTGAGCCGTGCGGGCTTTCTCAGATGATAAGCTATAAATACGCAACCATTCCCATAGTGCACAGAACAGGAGGCCTTGCCGATACGGTTGTTGACGTGGCCAAACAGGGCGGAGGGTTTGTGATTGATAAATATTCAAGCGACGATTTAAGCTCCGCAATAGACAGGTGTGCCAAGCTTTTTAAGGATAAGAAAAACTGGAATAAGCTGCTTAAAAAAGTCTCGCAGTATAATTTTTCATGGAGCGAGGCGGCAAAACATTACGTAGATATGTATAAAAAAGCGCAGAGTTCAAAATAAATGATATTGATGCTGGATGCTGGATGCTCGCAGAAAAAACGAGTATCTAGTATCCAGCATCAAGTATCTATTCGCTTACAATTTTTAAACATGCCTGTATTAGGTTTAACTGGAAATTTAAACTGCGGTAAAAGCACTGTCCTTGAGCTGCTTAAAAGGAAAGGCGCTTATGTTTTTGATGCCGATAAATTAATCCATAAATATTACGAGGATAAAAAAAGCGGCATTTATAAAAAAATATCGGTAATTTTTCCTGAGGCAGTAAACAGGAAGGGCATAGACCGGAAAAAACTCGGTAAAATTGTTTTTTCCAATATAAAAGAGCTTAAGAGGCTTGAGGCAATCGTGCATCCCGCGGCAGTAAGAGATTTGAAAGCCTGGGTAAACTCCGCAAAGGCAAAACGCGGTATTTATGTTGCGGAAGTTCCGCTGCTTTTTGAAAATAATCTTGAAAAGATTTTTGACGGGGTAATTTTAATCCACGTAAAAAAAGACGTCCTTTTAAAAAGAATAAAAAGCAACCTTAAACTTTCTAAATCTTCCGCGCTTAGGCGGCTTTCCGCTTTCGGCCCGTTTAACGAAAAAAATAGAAAAGCGGATTTTATAATAAACAACAGTTTCGGTATGGAAACTTTAAAAAGGGAAATAGATATTTTATGGGAAAAGTTTAATCGCGATTTTAAAGGAGAAAATAAAAACTAATGGCAAAGAATACCAATTCAAATTCGAAAACGGAGGTTAACATGACAGATACCATTGATATTGCGCAGTTAAAGGATATGAAGATTTCCGCTTTAAACAAGATAGCGAAAGATCTTGATATTAACGGTTTAAGCGGGCTGAAAAAACAGGAATTAATCTTTAAGATACTCCAGGCAAAAGCCGAGAAAGAGGGGTTAATGTTTGGAAGCGGTGTCCTTGAAGTTTTGCCGGAAGGCTTTGGATTTCTTCGCTCGCCAAACTACAACTATCTTCCATCGCCGGATGATATTTACGTTTCACCTTCTCAGATAAGGAAGTTTTCGCTTAAAACAGGTGATACCGTAAGCGGACAAATCAGGCCGCCGAAAGATAACGAAAAATATTTCGCTCTGCTTAAGGTTGAGGCGGTAAATTTTGAAGACCCGGAAGCTTCTCGTAACAGGGTTCTTTTTGATAACTTAACTCCGGTATACCCAAGAGAAAGATTTATCCTTGAAAGCACGCCTGAAGAGTCTTCCACGCGCATACTTGATTTATTGTGCCCGATAGGCAAGGGCCAGCGCGGCTTGATAGTCGCCCCTCCTTATAGCGGAAAAACCGTGCTTCTTCAAAAAATCGCCAATGCAATAATGAAAAACTACCCCGATGTAATATTAATGGTGCTTCTTATTGATGAGCGCCCGGAAGAAGTAACAGAAATGAAGGCAATAGTAAAAGGAGAAGTCATAAGTTCAACATTTGACGAGCCCGCGCAAAGGCACGTTCAGGTTGCGGAGATGGCCCTTGAAAAAGCAAAAAGGCTTATTGAACATAAAAAGGACGTGGTTATACTTCTTGATAGTATTACGCGTTTGGCACGCGCCTATAACCTTGTTGAGCCTCATTCGGGAAGGATTCTCTCCGGCGGCATTGATTCAAGCGCTTTGCATAAACCGAAAAGATTTTTCGGAGCTGCCCGCGCGCTTGAAGAGGGAGGCTCCCTTACTATTATGGCAACAGCCCTTGTTGATACCGGTTCAAGAATGGATGACGTAATTTTTGAAGAGTTTAAAGGAACAGGAAATATGGAAATCTCGCTTGATAGGAACATATTCCAGAGAAGAATATATCCTTCAATTGACATTAAGCGTTCAAATACA
This sequence comes from Candidatus Omnitrophota bacterium, assembly GCA_028710385.1. Lineage (GTDB taxonomy): Bacteria > Omnitrophota > Gorgyraeia > Duberdicusellales > 4484-171 > JAJYOP01. Next base: position 5,377 of record JAQTUC010000034.1, on the reverse strand, counting down.
AGGCGTGAAGAGCTTTTAATACATCCGGATGAGCTTCAGAGGATATGGATGCTTAGAAAAGCGCTTAATGAGCTTAGCTCAGCCGAGGCTCTTGAGTTGTTAATTGAGAAATTGACAAAAACCAAGAATAATGTAGAATTCTTGCTCACTCTTAACAAGTAAAGATACTTCGGACGCTCTTATCTATCGCGTCCTCAGTATCAATTCGCAGACGCTTTGTTTGCGAATAAAAATAATAAACGCTATGACTTACGTTCGCCCTTCGGGCTGCCGTAAGTCATCTGCTCATAGGAGGTGTTTAAAAATGAAGGGAAAGGTTCATCCAAAGTATGAAATGGCAACCATTATGTGCGCCTGCGGCAATGTGTTACATACACGTTCAACCAGAAAGACGCTAAACGTTGATATCTGCTCTAAATGCCACCCGTTTTTCACCGGAAGGCAGAAATTCGTTGATTCCGAAGGTAGAGTGGATAAATTCGTCAAAAAATACGCGAAAAAAGCAAAAAAGACCGCGGATCAATAGCTAAAAACAACGAAAGAAAGAAGGCAAGGCTTTATTTTGGCCTTGCCTTTGCCTTTTTTTGTTTTCCCTTTAAAGATTTTAATTTTTTAAACTAGCTAATATGCTTAACCTGGATAAACTAAGACAAGAACACCAGAAAATATCCGAAGAGCTGTCGCTTCCGGAAACTGTCAAAGACAGGGAGCGTTATCAGCAGCTCGCAAGGAGATATTCTTTTCTTGAAAAGGTGCTTAACCTGGATAAAACCTGTAGTGGATACCGCAAAGAAAAAGAACATCTTTCCCAGATCATCGCCGATTCCAAAGAAGATGAAGAAATAAGAAAAATGGCAAAAGAGGAGCTTCCGGCTTTGGATGAAAAAATAAAGTCGCTTGAAGAAGAAATAGAAAATAGGCTTTTTGAGAGCCAGGAACCGCAGAGGGATATCATTATAGAAATAAGGGCTGCTGCAGGAGGAGAAGAGTCTGCTTTGTTTGCTTCGGACCTTTTAAAAATGTATTCAAAATATACGGAGAAAAACGGTTGGAAGCTGGAAATGCTTGATTCAAGCCCGACTGATATAGGCGGATACAAGGAAATAGTTTTCTCAGTTTCAGGAGAGGGCGTTTATTCGCATCTTAAATTTGAAAGCGGGGTGCACAGGGTACAGCGCGTGCCAAACACTGAGGCAAGCGGGAGAATCCACACCTCAACCGTAACTGTTGTTGTATTGATTGAGCCGAAAGAAATAGAACTTAATTTAAAGCCTGAGGATTTAGAAATTATAACCTGCCGCGCATCAGGCGCAGGCGGCCAGCACGTCAACAAAACTGAATCGGCTGTGCGCATTACGCATTTGCCAACAGGCCTTATGGCTACCTGCCAGGATGAGCGTTCACAGGGCAAAAATAAGGAAAAAGCAATGAGGGTGCTTAAGGCCCGTATTTTGGAAAAAATGGAAAAGGAAGCAAGCAACAAAGTAACAAGTGCCAGGCGCGTTCAGATAGGAACAGGGGAGCGCAGCGAAAAAATACGCACTTATAATTTTCCCGAGCGCCGTGTTACCGACCACAGAATAAATTTTACTATTTATCAACTGGACAGGGTCCTTGAAGGAGACCTTGATGAGGTGGTTAACAAGCTTATACAGGAAGAAAGAAAAAAATTATACGAATTAAAGGGGTTGTTGTAAGAAGATTAATTGTATGCAATTAACAGAGTGGATCGGTAAAAGCAAAAATATTTTTACGCACAGCGATTTGCAGTTCCTTCTGCGGCAATTTTTCTGCGATAAAGATATATTTTTAAAGCAAAAAAATATTTTCCTGGATGCTGCGAGATTAAGAAATCTTGAAGCGATAAAAAAAGAATATAAAAGCGGAATGCCCCTTGCTTATATTTTAGGCAAGGAAGAATTTTTCGGTTTGGAATTTAATGTTAACTCGTCTGTTTTAATCCCGCGGCAAGACACCGAAGTTATAATTGAAAAAGCCATAGAAATTATAAAAAATAATGATTTAACGACCGTATTGGATTTATGCTGCGGAAGCGCAAATATCGCGATAACAATAAAGAAATTTTTCAAAGATAAAATAAAAGTCTGGGCGTCTGATACAAGCGAAAAAGCAATTGAAACAGCTAAAAGCAACGTAAAATTTCATAAAGTAAAGATTGATTTAAGAAAAGGCAGTCTTTTTGCGCCTTTTCGCAGCAGGAAATTTGATATTATAGTTTCAAATCCCCCTTATGTCGCAAGTCGCGAAATAAAAGGAAGCCTTAAGTATGAGCCGAGAATTGCCCTTAAGGCGGGTTTGGATGGTTTGTATTTTATAGAAAAAATAATAAAAAGCGCGCATTTATATTTAAAGAGAAACGGATTTCTTGTGATTGAAGCAGGATGCAGGCATAAAAAGCCCATCAACAGCATTCTTGAAAAAACAGGCAAATATGAGATTATAGAATGTATTTACGATTATGGAAAGAACTTTAGGGGGATAGTTTTACGGGTACACAGATGAGCACAGATAAGGAGAAAACACAGATGATCACGGATGATTTTATCTGCGATTGTCTGCTTTGCAATCTGCGGGCATCTGCGTATGGAGCGAAGCGACATGGATAAATTCACAATACACAAGTCAACTCTTTCCGGAGAAGTTTGCGTAAGCGGTTCTAAAAACGCAGCGCTTCCTATAATAGCTGCGACAATTCTGACCGATGAGGATTGCATACTCCATAATGTTCCCGACCTTATGGATATACGCACAATGGTGAAAATCCTTGAGGGCCTTGGCAAACAAATTAATTTTGAAAATGGGACAATGGTTATAAAAGCGACCAAGAAGTGCGGATATGTCGCTCCTTACAGGCTGGTAAGGACAATGCGTGCTTCTTTTTGCGTGCTTGGCCCGTTGCTCGCCCGCCGGCGCAAAGCAAAAGTTTCTCTTCCGGGAGGTTGCGTTATAGGAGTGCGCCCGGTTGATTTGCATATAAAAGGCCTAAAGCTTCTTAATGCAGATATCAAAATAGAAAGAGGTTATTGCGTTGCTGACGGCAAAAATATGCGCGGCAGCCATTTGTATCTTGGCGGGCAATTCGGTTCTTCGGTTTTGGCAACCGACAATATAATGATGGCGGCAACCCTAATTGATGGAGAAACAATCATAGAATATGCTGCGTGCGAACCGGAAGTGGAAAGTTTAGGTTTATTTCTTCAGAAAATGGGAGCTGATATAACCGGGCAGGGTTCTCCGCTTTTAAGAATAAGAGGAGTTAAGAAGCTCGGAGGATGCGAGTTTGATATCATCCCTGACAGAATTGAAGCCGGGACATTTCTGGCTGCAAGCCTGGCTACGAATTCACCCCTTGTAATAAAAGGGGCAAATCCGTTTCACCTTACCTCAGCGATAGAAATAGTTAAAGAAATGGGCGCGGAGGTGCATATTGATAACGCGCGTTCAATAAAAGTTTCGCCGCGGGGAAGCCTTAAGCCGGTTAACATAACAACTCTTCCCTATCCCGGTTTTCCTACTGATTTGCAGGCTCAGTTTATGATATGTCTTTGTTTTGCAAAGGGCATATCCCTTATTACCGAAAAGATTTATCCTGACAGGTTTATGCATGTTGCAGAGCTTAACCGTATGGGCGCAGGCATTCAAAGAAGCGGGCCTTACGCAATAATAGAAGGAAAGGAAAAGTTATACGGCGCGGAGGTCATGGCTTCTGACTTAAGGGCATCCGCTGCCTTGGTTATAGCTGGGATGGCTGCGGAAGATAAAACAGAAGTCTTTAGAGTGTATCATATTGACCGCGGATATGAGCATATTGAGGAGAAGCTGCGCAAATTGGGAGCAAAAATTAAGAGGGAGAAACAGTAGGGAAGTAACACGTCGCACGTAACAGGTATCACGTCTTTTAAAACGTGTTACGTGTTACCTGATACGTGAGACTATTTAAATATGATACTCGTCATCGATAATTACGATTCATTTACCTACAACCTTGTCCAGTATATTGAAGAACTGGGCGGGCGCGTTATTGTCTACAGAAACGATAAGGTGACTATTGATAAGTTGAAAAAACTTAAAATAGACAGGATTGTTATATCCCCTGGACCGGGGACCCCCCGCGACAGCGGTATCAGCTGCGATGTTATAAGAGAGTTTTATAAAAAACTTCCGGTCTTAGGTGTGTGCCTTGGCCATCAATGTATAGGCTATGTTTTTGGAGGAAAAATAAAGCGCGCGCCTTACATAATGCACGGTAAAACCTCTCTTATCTATCATAACAAAAAAGGAATATTTAAGGGGATAAAAAGCCCTTTTTCGGCAACCAGGTATCATTCGCTTATCATTGAGAGAAAAACTTTGCCTGATAACCTTACGGTTACCGCGCAAACCAAAGATAAAACCATAATGGGCGTTCAGGATAAAAAATACCCTTTATTCGGGGTGCAGTTTCATCCTGAGTCAATACTTACAGAAGAAGGCAAGCGCATCTTAAAGAATTTTTTAAATATATAGACGATGATAAAAGAAGCAATAGATAAACTTACAAAACGCGAAAATCTTTCTTTTGATGAAACAAAAGAAATATTTGAAAATATATTCGCTCGCCGCTCAACTCCTTCGCAGGTTGCAGCTTTTCTTGTAGCGCTTAAGATGAAAGGCGAGGCTGAAGATGAGATTTTTGCGGCCGCAACAGTCATAAGGCATCTTTCAAGGAAAGTTTCTGTAAAAAATAGTTTTGTAGGCATTGAGCTTGAGGATGAGCAGGTTCTTGACACCTGCGGAACAGGCGGTTCCGGTGTTGATAAATTTAATATTTCAACCGCTGTGGCTTTTGTCGTGGCGGCGGCAGGCATTAAGGTTGCAAAACACGGAAACCGCGCAATGTCGTCATCCTGCGGCAGCGCCGATGTTATGGAGGCTCTTGGCATAAAAATTGACGTTGAGCCCTCTGTGATGGCCCAGGCTATAAAAACTGCAGGCATAGGATTTTTATACGCGCCGTTATATCATCCGGTTCTTGCGGAAGTTGCTTCAATACGCAAAGAAATAGGCGTGCGCACTATATTTAATATTCTGGGGCCGCTTTGTAACCCGGCGCTTGCCACGCATCAGGTAATGGGGGTGTATAAAAAAGAATTAGTTAGACCCATAGCCAATGTTTTAAAAAAATTAGGCGTAAAATACGCGCTTGTTGTTAATAGCGAAGATTTAAAGGACGAAGTTTCTTTAGGCGGCAAAACTCAAGTTGCAGAGGTAATCAACCAGAAGATAAAAAGTTTGTCGCTTAAACCCTCAGATTTCGGGTTAAAGAAGGTAAATGCAAAAGAAATTGAGGTAAAATCCGCGGCTTTAAGCGCAAAAT
>JAQTUC010000154.1 GCA_028710385.1 Candidatus Omnitrophota bacterium | reverse complement strand
TTATGATGGATGGGCTACTGTCAGAGGCCGAAAGGCTGGAGCAGGACGGCAAGACTGCCATGTTCGTGGCAATTAACGGAGAGGCCGCGGGTATTGTGGCGGTGGCGGATACGTTGAAAGAGACTTTTCCGGTGGCAGGACCAGCCGCTTACATTTCCCGATGATTTTAAAAATGCGCTGGATGGTTTACCGGTTTCTTATCACCTCGCCTGCAAGGCTTATATAGAATATAAATGGATTTTGGTAGATGCTACCCATGACCCGGCTCTAAAAGCAGCGGGGTTTCCCGTAACCGAAAACTGGAATGGTTTTGAGGATACAAAAAATGCGGTTATGCCGATTGAAGAAATTATCCACGAGAGCCTTAAAGAGCGCATAAGCTATGAATCAGAACAGAGGGGCTGTTACAGCGAAAAAGAAAAACTTCTTTCAGGGGAATTCTTTTCAAAATTAAATTCCTGGCTTACCAGCATACGCAAAATTTAAATTATGGCGCTATTTAAATTTTTTAAATCTTTGTTCAGCCGCGGAAAAAAGAAAAAACCTGCCAAGCGCCGCCATAGCGCTAAGAAAAAAATAAAAAGAATTAAGCGAAAAATTAGCCATGCGGCGAAAAAGAAACCGCAGAAGAAATTCCCGCGTAAACAAACAAAAAGATCAAAAAAAAATAAGCCGCAGGGCAAAAAGAAGATTGTAAAAAAGGCTGCCTTGCGCAACATCAAACCATCGGAGAAGGAAATAGGCGTAATTACCCATTACTTTGACAAAATTTCCGTAGGCATTATAAAGCTTAAGGAGCCGCTTGCAATAAGCGAGCTCATACATATAAAGGGCAACAGCACGGATTTTACTCAGGTTATAAGTTCCATGCAGCACAATCATAAGGATATTACTTTCGCCGAAAAAGGGCTTGAAATAGGCATAAAGGTAAACAAGCCTGCCCGCGAAAACGACATAGTCTACAGGGTTATTTAGCTCACCTTTCTTATACTTTCACAAATATTTTTCCAAAAACCCCGGCTTTAGCTGTATTCCCGGAATTTTTACATCTTTTTTACAATCTATTTGCTTTTTGATGACAATTGCCTTTGCGATTTATGTTATAAAACAGGCGAAGGCGGCAGATATGAAAATGCAAAACATTTTAGCTCCAAAAAAAATATTAGAAATTTTAACGCTTTCCGCAATTATTGTTGCGGTGATTAACTGCAGTTTTGGGCTTAATTTTGCGGTCAAAATAAAAAACAATCAGAAAAAACCAAAAGCGTATTATCTTATGGATTTTCAATTGCTTGGGCACGGGTTTTTCGGGCAAGAGCGTAATAGCGGTAATTTTGAAAGGTTTGAAATTTAAAGGAGGTGCGCGATGAGAAAGGTTTTGGGTATTTTACTTATTATGTGTGTTTCTGTTTTTCAGGCAATGCCTGTTTTTTCGCAGGCAGCTTATGAGGTAAGCAATTTTATAGAAACGCTTGAAGTGGGAAGCCCGGTTAATTACCAGAATTTAACTATTATTCCTGTGTATGCCACAAGAGTTTACGATAACACCAATTATACAACTCTTGATGAGGCGCTTAACCGCGGGTGGCTCACTATTTCCGAAATGGGAGGAGGAAACGTTAATGAGGTAATGATTAGCAATCACTCCGGAAGATATATCTACATAATGGGAGGAGAAATTTTAACCGGCTGCCGGCAGGACAGAATTGTGAGCAAAGATGTGTTAATCGGGCCGCGCAGATACAATGTGAGAGTGCCTGTCTATTGCGTTGAAGAAGGGAGATGGACTGCTGAGTCAGACCGCTTTTACAGCAAAAACAATTTAGGCACGCACAGGCTTCGCGCTGTTGCGCAAAAGGCAGAGTATAACGCGCAATCGTCTATTTGGGACAGCGTAAGAGGATTTAACAGTTCTCTCAGCGTGCGTTCACATACCCAGGCGTATCAGGATGCTTACGAAGACAGGGGTGTAAGAAGCCGGGTGGTTGCATACGAAGAAAAGCTGCAGTATGTGCCAGGCTTAAACAGAGATACAGTTGGAGTTGTCGTCGCTGTGGGCGGAGAGATAGTAAGCGCCGATATATTTGCGAATCCGCAGATTTTTAAAAAACTCTGGCCGAAAATTTTAAGGTCTTCTGCTTTCTCAACTATCAATTGCACGCGCGGCGGTTATGTCAGCCAGCGCCAGGCCGCGGATTTCTTAAGCGGTTTGCGCCACAATAATTATTACAGGGTGAGGGCAATTGATTTAGGAGATGAGCTTTCTGCGTCTACAGGCGCAAATGTAAATGCGCTGGTTTACAGAAACAGCGTTTTGCATTTGGCTGCTTTCAACGATTATAGCCCCTATTATGGGCAGAGACAGCGGGATAATCATAACGGTAGAATTCCTGTTATCAGGCGTTAATTTGACAGAGGGGGTTACGAACGTTACGAAAGTTACGTAGGTTACAAATGTTATACTGAAGCACTAAGTTTCAGGCGTAACCTTCGTAACTTCCCGTAACATCCGTAACTCTCGTAACCCTAAAATCGGAGGTTATTATGAAAAAGATTTTGTATTCAGCAATTGCTGCCGCGGCAGTTTTAGCCGGTGTTGTTTCTTACGCCCAGGCGGCTAATGTAAAAGTGTCCGCTAATCTGGATAAGCCGTATGTTTTGGCAGGGGAAGATGAAACGGTTGTTTTAAAAGTAGGTTTAAGCGCTGAGCCAGGAGTAGAAAAAACCAAGCGCCCTCCTATTAATATAGCCGTAGTCATTGATAAGTCAGGCTCAATGAGCTCTGATGGTAAAATAGAAAAAGCAAAAGAAGGAGTTTATCGGGTTATAGAACAGTTAAACGAAGGAGATGTAATTTCTATAATAGTTTACGATACTTATCCAAGCGTATTAGTTTACGCGCAGCCGGTCAGGGGTAAGTCAGCGCTGATAAACATGGTATCGCAGATATATCCGTCAGGCTCAACCGCCCTGTACGGCGGGATAGAGCTTGGGGCACAGGAATTACGCAAATACGCAAGCGATTATTCCCTTAATAAGATAGTGCTTCTTTCTGACGGGCTTGCTAACGTCGGATTACAGTCAACCGAAGATTTAGCAAATCTTGGAAGGGCCCTCGGCGATGAAGGTTTTATTGTTTCAACTGTCGGCGTTGGCCTTGATTATAATGAAGATTTAATGACTTCACTTGCCCGGGAAAGCGGAGG
>JAQTUC010000033.1 GCA_028710385.1 Candidatus Omnitrophota bacterium | reverse complement strand
GTAGAGTAATTCGATATGCAACAATCATTTATATTTTGCTCGCTGCAGCTTTGCTAAGCTTTGCTATCTTTTCAAAATAAAACTACTAATTAAATTAGCGAAATATTAAAAAAAAGAATATGAGAGAACAAGAGAAAAAAATGAAAGGCGAAATTATAAAGACCGGTAAAAGACTGTATGAAGCTGGGCTTGCCGTGGCTAAATCAGGCAATCTAAGCGCCCGACTCGACAACGATAACATTTTAATTACTGCTACCGGAACATTCCTGGGAGAACTTGGAAAAGAGGATATTGTTAAAGTAAATTTAAGCACATTAAAATCAGATGAAACCAAAAAACCAAGCTCAGAGCTTCCTTTGCACAGCCTGGTTTATAAAAATTTTCCGGCAAAAGTAGTCGTGCACGCGCATCCGCCTTTAATAAACGGATATTTCGCGCTTTGTAAATCTTTAAAAGCTCTTACCTTTGAAACAAAATTTTACCTTGGAGAAGTTCCGGTTATAGAACAGGAAACGCCTACGGTGACAAAGCCTGATGAAGTAATTGATGCCCTTAAAACAAACAATCTGGTTGTGCTTAAAAATCACGGCGCTGTTTCAATGGGGGAAAAATTTGAAGAGGCTTTAGCGCTCATGGAGGCCCTTGAGGAAGCAGTAAGAGTTGCGGCTGTTGCCCGTCTTTTTAACAAGGAAGCGTTTGATGAACTGGATAGCGCATTAAAGGAAAATCTTACAAAAAATGAAACAGCGTATCCTATGTTTTCGCGCGAGCATATTCAGGCAATAGTTGATTTGGTAAATAAGGATGAGTTTATTGCGGCCAAAGGAAAAGAGCTTAACTTAACTGTTGCTCTTGCGGTAAAGTTGGACGATACAGGAGACGCTTACAAATTTAATTTTGAACAGGGAAAAATTATAAGGCTTGATAATGATTGTGAAGCGCCTTTTATAATTTCTGCTTCGCGCCCCATATGGGAACAGGTATTTTTAGGAAAACTTGATTCATTTGTCGCTGTAACCCAGGGAAAAATGAAACTTAAGGGCCAGCTAGGGCAACTTTCAAAGTGGTATGTCCCTTTTACCAGGTTGTTTCAGCTATTTAAGCAGGTAAAATTCAAATAAAGCTATCAGCTGAAAACTAAAAAAATGACTCCACACTACCCTTTATTCATTAACGGCGAATTCGTAGAAACCCAGAATAAACAGGATATAATTAATCCTTCAAACGGCGGGATAATTGCTAAGGTAAGCATTGCCCAAACTGAAGAAATAGAGCACGCAATAAAATCCGCCCGCGATAGCTTTGATAACGGCCCATGGAAGAGCCTTCCTTTTAGCGAACGCAAAAAATATATTTTAAAAATATCAGCCGGCATTTTGGAAAAGGCCCAGGAATTAGCTGAGCTTGAGAGCTTAAATTCCGGAAAGCCCATAAAAGAATCAACTTTTATGGACATTCCCTCAGCTGCCTCAAGCTTTGATTATTTCGCCAATAATTTTGAGGAATTTTTAAAAGAGGAAACAATAAAAATAGAATCACAGATAGCAAACGCAGAAGCGAAGTTGCTGCGCGAGCCCTGGGGAGTTTCTGTTTTGATTGTTCCCTGGAACTACCCGCTTTTAATTGCTTCCTGGAAAATGGCTCAAGCTTTGGCAGCGGGTAACATTGTTATTTTAAAGCCTTCAAGCTTAACTCCGCTTTCTGTTCTGGAGCTTTCAAAAATAATAAAGAACGCCGGCCTTCCCAAAGGCGTTGTAAATATAATAAACGGAAGCGGAGATATAGTCGGAGAAAGCTTATGCTCAGACAGGCGCGTTGATATGATTTCTTTTACAGGCTCAAACGCAGTCGGTAAAAAGATTCTTGAATATACGTCAAAAAATGTAAAGAAGGTAACCATGGAATTAGGCGGTAAATCAGCAGCAATAGTTTTGGATGACGCTGATTTGGAGCTGGCGGTTAACGGGCTTTTGTGCGCGATATTTTTAAACCAGGGCCAGATGTGCACCGCAATGTCACGCATATTCGTGCATGAAAAAATTTACGATAATTTTGTAAATGATTTTACGAAAAAAGCAAAGCGCGTAAAAATAGGAGACCCGCTTAATTTTGAAACGCAGATAGGCCCGTTAATATCAGAGGGCCAGCGTAAAAAGGTAATGGAATATATAAAGCAGGGCAAAAAAGAAGGCGCAGAGTTGTTATGCGGGGGCAATATCCCTGAACATGAAGAGCTTAAAAAAGGGTTTTTCTTTGAGCCCGCGGTATTCTCAAGAGTATCTTCTGACATGAAAATATATAAGGAAGAAATTTTCGGCCCGGTTGCCTGTGTTGTCAAATTTTCTTCAATAGAGTAAGCTGCAGCGCTTGCCAACAACAGCGCTTTCGGGCTTGCGGCATCTATATGGACAGCAGATTCCTTAAAGGCGCAGAACCTCGCAAAAGCAATTAACGCAGGCACTGTATGGGTTAATACATACGGAATGTTCTTCAATGAACTGCCTTATGGAGGATTTAAACAGAGCGGATTCGGGAAAGAGCTTGGAAAAGAAGGCTTTCTGGAATATACTAGGCTTAAGAATATAGTTGAAGATAAAACAGAGGGTGCAAAACCGCTTGTAAATTACTGGTACGGTTTTTAGTGGGACACGAATTATCACAAATAAAAGAACGAATGTCCACGAATAAACTCGTTTCCTATTCGTGGTAATTCGTCTATAATTCGTGAAAATCAGTGTATAAATATGAGCGAACATAAATACCGCGAAGGAGAATCCCGGGATTATTTTTATAAGATAATTAACTCCATACCTGACCCTATCTTTGTGAAAGACAGAGAGCATCGCTGGGTATTGCTCAATGAGGCGCACGCCCAGATGATAGGAATACCTACCGAAGAAATGCTTGGTAAAACTGACCACGATTATTTTCCGAAAGAGCAGGCAGATGTATTTTGGGCGAAAGACGAAGTGGTTTTTGAAACCGGAGGGGAAAACGTAAATGAAGAATTGTGGACAGATTCAAAAGGCTTAAGGCACGTAATAGTTACCAAAAAAAATTTATATATAGACGATAAAGGAAACAAATTTATTGTAGGCGTTATCCGCGATATAACCGATTTAAAAAATACGCAGGAAAAATTAAGAGAAGCGAAAGAAGTGCAGTCGCGTTTTACTTCGGTTGTTTCTCATGAGCTTCGCACTCCTTTGGCCGCCATACGAACGGGAGTAAATATTATTTTAGACGGGCTTTCCGGGCCTATCAATTCTGAGCAGCGTGATTTTCTTGAAATAGTTAAGAAGAATATTGAAAGGCTGTCCCGGTTAATCAATGATGTTCTGGATTTCCAGAAGCTTGATTCAGGGAAGATGCATTTTGAGATGAAGCCTAACTGCATAAACGAAGTGATTGAGGAAGTATGTAAGGCAATGCAGCCATTGGTTGAGAAAAAAAATCTAAAATTTATTTTAAATCTGGATTCAAATATACCGCAGTTTTTATTTGATAAAGATAAATTTATACAGGTAATGGCCAATCTTCTCAATAACGCTATAGCTTTTACCGATAAAGGCTCAATTACAATAACAAGCAGGCTTAAAGATAACAACCTGCACGTTATGGTGGAAGATACCGGAGTAGGCATATCCAAGGAAAGCCTGCCCAAGCTGTTTCGCCCTTTTGAGCAGGCAGAACGCCAGGACAGCGGGAAAAGGCAGGGCACAGGCCTTGGGCTTGCGATATGCAAAGAAATAATTTTAAAACATAAAGGAAATATTTGGGCTGAGCCAAAAGAAACCGGAGGCTCCATTTTCCATTTTACGCTGCCTCTTGAGGGAAAAAATGAATAAAAAAATACTTGTGGTTGACGATGAGTCCGATATTTTAAAAGAAGTGTCTTTTATTCTGGAAAGGAAAGGTTTTACGGTTTATACCGGGGTAAACGGTAAAGAGGCAATAGAGCTTGCTGAGCGGTTTAAGCCGGATTTAATTATTCTTGATGTGTTTATGCCCTGCGTAAGCGGCTCAGAGGCCGGCAAAGTAATAAGGGAAAACGAGGAGTTAAAGCATATTCCGATTATACTGCTTACCGCAAGCATAGATAACATTGAAGCTAAAAGAATGGAGTGCATGGCAGACGATTATATCTTTAAACCGTTTGATTACAAGGAGCTATTGAAAAAAATTGAGAAACTTATAAAATAGTAATATGGAAACAAAAAGAATATTGCTGATTGACGACGAAGTTGATTTCCTGATCCTGATAAAGAAAAGAATAGAATCCTGGGGTTACCTTGTAATCACGGCGACTTGCGGCGATGATGCGCTTGATGCCCTGGATACCACAGCGCCCAGGGTGATTATACTTGACTACAACATGCCTGACATAAACGGCATTGAGCTCCTTCGTAAAATACGTAAAACCAACAAAAAAATACCTGTTATTATGTTTACGGCGCAGCCTACAATAAAAGCCATGGAAGAGGCAAAAGAGCTTAATATTATTGCCTTTATCCCCAAGGAAAGCTCCATGGTTGATACTGAAAAAGACCTGAAAATCGCCCTTGAACTGATTTTTCAAAATCCTTGAGGTTTTTTGACAGTTTACCCTCATTTTTCCAAAAGACGCTGTTATACCACCCAAAATAACCGGGGTTTACTTATTCGGCCAAAGGTGGTATACTATCCAAAATGCTATTAGCCGTGAGTGACGAAAAAAAAGAAATAAGAAAGAAATTACTAGCTAAACTCTTGTCTTTAACCAGAGAAGAGCTTAAAAGGAGGAGCCAGAATGTTGAAAAACGCTTATCAAGCTTACCTATATACAAAAATGCAAAACTTGTTATGGTGTATTACCCTTTAAAGGGTGAAGTGGATATCTTGCAGATGGTTAGGAAAGATTTGGGACTTAAGCGATTTTGTTTCCCATTTATGGACTTAGTAAAAAAAGAATTAGAAGTTTACGAGGTAAATAGCCTGGAGGATGATTTTTCTGTCGGGCCTTTTGGAGTTATGCAACCCTTACCGGATAAGACAAAAAAAGTTGATATTGAAGAAATAAATATGGTTATTGTTCCTGGCGTTGCCTTTGACCGCAAATTAAACAGGTTGGGCCGCGGCGCAGGGTTTTATGACCGGTTTCTTAAAAGGCTGAATCCTTCATGCAAAAAAGTGGGTATCGCTTTTGAACCCCAAGTCCTGGATGACCTTCCTATCCATCCTTCCCTGGATCAGAAAGTTGACATAGTTGTCAGCGAAAATTTCTGTCTCTAAAGTAAACTACAATTTGGCTTAATCAGGTTTTTTTGAAGGAGGTAACCATGGGAATTATTTACGTATTATTGGGTATTGTTGCCGGCCTGGTTTCTGGATGGTGGCTGGGCGAAATTTTTGAAAAAAACAAACTTAAGAAAGCAAAAGACGACGCGGACAAAATCCTAAAAGAAGCAAAACTGAAAGGCGAAGAAGCAATCCGCAAGGCGGATTTGGACGGCAAAGAGCTGCTTTATAAGCTGCGTATGGATTTTGACAAGCAGCATACCGCCAAAAAAGAAGAGCTTTTCCAGCTGGAGAAAAGGCTTATCCAGCGCGAGGAAAATCTGGAAAAGAGGCTGGATTTTATTGAAACCAAGGAGCAGGAGCTTTCAGGCAGGGAAGCAAACCTTAAAAAACTTTCCCAGGAGCTTGAAGGAAAAAACGAGGATCTGCGCCAGTTAATTGAGGAAGAAAAAGAGAAATTAAGAAAAATTTCTTCTCTTACCCAGGAAGAGGCAAGAGAGCTGCTTCTTAAAAGATACGAAGAGGAACTAAGGTCGGAAAAAGCAAAAATGATAAGGGTTATGGAGGAGGAGATTAAGGAAGAATCAGAGAAGCAGGCGAAAGAAATAGTTTCTCTTGCTATTCAAAGATGCGGAGTTGAGCAGACAACGGAAAGCACGGTAAGCGTTGTGCAGCTTCCTAACGACGAAATAAAAGGAAGAATAATAGGCCGCGAAGGAAGGAACATAAGGGCCTTTGAAATGGCAACAGGTGTTGACCTTGTCATAGACGATACGCCGGAGGCGGTTAATCTTTCAAGTTTTGACCCTGTAAGAAGGGAAGTCGCCCGCATATCGCTTGAAAGGCTGATACAGGACGGCAGAATTCATCCCGCGCGCATTGAAGAAATTGTTGAAAAAACCAAACAGGATTTTGAAAAGCAGCTTATGGAGGAAGGCAAAGCCGCGGCATTTGAAATAGGAGTGCACAACCTCCATCCGGAACTTATCAAGCTTTTGGGTAAACTTAAATACCGCACGAGTTTCGGCCAGAATGCGCTTCAGCATTCAAAAGAAGTGGCTTTTATAATGGGAGTCCTTGCTTCAGAGCTTGAGCTTGATCCAAGGCTTGCAAAAAGAGCCGGCCTCCTGCACGATATCGGAAAAGCAGTAGACCACCAGGTTGAAGGAACGCACGCGCAGATAGGCGCGGAACTTTTAAGGAAGTACGGAGAAAACGAAACAGTTGTAAACGCCGCAGAGGCGCATCATGAGGAGAAGGAATTCAGCTCGTTGTATTCTCTGCTTGCGCTTGTGGCTGACGCTATTTCTGCGTCGCGTCCGGGAGCACGGCGCGAAACGCTTGAAAGCTACATTAAGAGGCTAAGACAGCTTGAAACCATCGCTAATTCTTTTGCCGGAGTAGATAGGAGTTACGCTATTTCAGCCGGAAGGGAAATAAGGGTGATAATCCAGCCTACGAAAGTGAAAGACGAAGAAGTGGCCCTTCTTGCCCACGAAGTTAAAAAGAAAATTGAAGCGGAAATGGATTATCCGGGAAACATTAAAATAACAGCAATTCGGGAAACCAGAGCTGTTGATTACGCAAAGTAAAAAACCGGCCCGAAAAACAGTTTTTATCCGGTTCTAAGCGCGCCCTTAAGGCTGTTTTTTAATAGTTGAGGATTTTTTTAAGAAGGTATAGAATAACTAATCAATGAGAATATTGTTTATCGGGGACATAGTCGGTAAGCCGGCAAGGCTTTACATTAAAGAAGCCCTGCCTTATCTTAAAAAAAGCCTAAGCCTGGATTTTATTGTTGCAAACGGCGAAAACTCAGCCGGCGGTTCAAGCATTACGCCGGACACAGCGCATGATCTTTTTGAAAGTTCCATAGACGTTGTTACTACCGGAGACCATATATTTAAAAAACAGGAAGCAAAAGATGTCCTTGAGACGATGGATGTTTTGCGCCCGCTTAACTACGGCGACATCGCTCCGGGAAGAGGTTATTTGATAAAAGAGGTTGACGGTAAAAAAATAGGCGTAGTTAATTTACTCGGCCGTGTTTTTATGCAGCCTATGGATTGCCCCTTTCGGGCTGTCAGGAATATAATAGAGGATTTAAGGAGCAAAGTTAAGGTAGTTATCGTTGACATGCACGCAGAGGCAACCAGCGAAAAGCTTGCCATGGGGTATTTTTTGGCGGGCAAGGTTACTGCTGTCTGCGGAACTCATACGCATATACCTACTGCTGATGAAAGAATAATTGACGGCGCGACTGCTTACATCACGGATGTGGGTATGACAGGCAGTTTTGATTCTGTTTTGGGAAGAGAGAAGCATCAGATAATTGAGCGCTTTGTTACAAACATGCCGGTCAGGTTTAATCTGGCGCAAGCAGATGTGCGCATACAGGGCGTTATAATTGAAGCTGATGAGGCAACCGGCAAAGCTATCTCTATAAAAAGAGTGGAATACAAACAGGATGCAGAGAATGGATAAAGTTTACAGTTAACAGTGTACAGAAAAAATACACAGTAAACCGTAAACCGCCGAACGAAGTGAGGTAAATATGGATTATCAAGGTATAGAAAAACGCAGATTTATAAGAGCTAAATTTCCCTGTGTTATTCTGATACATACACTGCATGAACATGTAATAACTACTTACACCGAAAATATCTCCGCCGGAGGAGTGCGCGTTGTTATTGAAGAGAAGCTTGAAACATCTTCAACTGTCGGATTGGAGATACAGATTAAAAGCAATACTATCGCCTGTAAGGGAAGGATAGTCTGGGTTGTTGACAAGGAAAGCCCGTATAAAAAGGGCGTATTCTATTACGATACAGGCATAGAGTTTTATGAAATAAAAGAAGAAGGCAGGCACATTATAAGTGACGCCATTGAAGAAATCCTTAAAACAGAAAAATGATTCTTGAAAAAATAAATTCGCCCAAAGACCTGAAAAATCTCAATACCGACGAGCTTAATATTTTAAGCAAAGAGGTAAGAGATTTAATAGTTACAGTGGTTTCCAAAAAAGGAGGGCATCTTGCATCTTCTTTGGGGGCCGTTGAGTTGACTATTGCGCTTCACTACCTTCTTGACACGCCGCAGGATACAATTATTTTTGACGTAGGCCATCAGATTTATGCGCATAAGATATTAACCGGGAGGCGTGAGTCTTTCGTGAATTTAAGGGAATATAAAGGTCTAAGCGGCTTTCCAAACTCAGGAGAGTCAGCTTATGACGCCTATATTTCAGGCCATGCTTCAACTGTTGTTTCCTGGGCGCAGGGTATAGCTGAAGCAAAGAAAATAAAAAATAATAATTCAAAAACCGTTGCGATAATAGGCGACGGCTCTTTAACCGGGGGAATGTGCTTTGAAGCTCTTAACGCCTGCGGCCACGCCCAAAGCGACTGCCTGGTTATACTTAACCATAACGAAATGAGCATTTCCCCTTCGGTTGGGGCTCTCAGCAATTACCTCGTGAAACTAACCTCAATGCCGGTTTATAACCGCATAAAAACAGAGCTTGAGTCTTTTCTTGATCATTTCGCTATTACAAAAAAACTTACCGCCAGGGCAAAAAAATTTGAAGAAGCTCTTAAGGGATTAATTGTTCCGGGTATATTTTTTGAAGAACTGGGTTTCAGGTATTTCGGGCCCATTGACGGCCACGATTTTAACAAGCTTATCCCTACGCTTAAAAATATTGTTTCTTTAAAAGGGCCGAAAATTCTGCATGTTATTACCAAGAAAGGAAAAGGTTATAAGCCCTCGGAACAAAATCCCGAAGATTTTCACAGCGCAGGCAGTTTCAACACAGCTACCGGAGTTTCACTTAAAGAGGCAAAAGATGGATACGGAGAAATTCTTTCAAAAAAGCTTATAGAACTGGCAAAGGAAGACAAAAGGATAGTCGCTATAACTGCCGCAATGCCAAAGGGCACGGGCTTGCATCTTTTCAGAAACAAATTCCCGGACAGATTTTATGATGTCGGCATTGCCGAGTCCCATGCCGTAGGTTTTGCAAGCGGCCTTGCCCGCGGCGGAATTAAGCCGGTAGTTGCTTTGTATTCAACATTTCTTCAGAGGTCATTTGACCAGATAATACACGATGTCGCGCTTCAGAATTTAGGCGTTATTTTTGCGATAGACAGGGCAGGAGTTGTAGGCGAAGACGGCCCAACGCACCATGGCGTTTTTGATATAGGTTATTTGAGGATGATTCCCAATATGGTTTGCATTGCGCCCAAAGACAGCCGCGAGCTTGAAGACAGCCTTGAATTTGCGTTAAGCCTTAATTCACCCTGCAGCATACGTTATCCGAAAGGGGACGCCTATTCTCTTGGCTTTGATGAGAGGCTGTCATTAGGCAAATCACAGGTTATATGCGAAGGAAAGGATGTGTGCGTAATTGCGCTTGGCTCTATGGTGAAGAATGCCTTTGACTGCGTTTCTTTGCTTAAAGGAGAAGGGATAAACGCATCTCTTGTAAACGCAAGATTTATAAAGCCTCTTGATGAGGAGTTGCTTAAATATATAGGAAACAACTTCAAATTAATAATTACAATTGAAGAGGGCTCGCTTGCCTGTGGTTTCGGCAGCGCAGTTGCAGAATTCCTAAACAAAGAAGGGATATATGAGAAAACCAAATTAATCTGCGCCGGTTTTCCCGACGAATTTATTACTTTCGCAAAGAGGGAAAAACTTTTTGAATTATACGGCCTTGACGGATATTCGCTTGCAGGGCGCATTAAACAAGTTTTAGCTAATGAGATTCTTCTTCAAAAATGAACGCCCCAATCGTTATTTCAATAAACAAAGATAAATGCAAAGGTTGCCAGCTTTGCGTTTTCTTCTGCCCTTCAAAGAACCTTGTTGTATCAAAAGATTTTAATAAAAAAGGGATAAAATACGTTAAAGTTAAAGACGTATCGCGTTGCAGCGGTTGTGGTTTGTGTTTCGTTGTTTGCCCGGATTGCTGTATAGAGATTTATGAAAAGTAAGAATATAAAATCAGGTTTAAGAATATTAATGAGCGGCAATGAAGCTATGGCGGAAGCAGCCATAAAAGCAGGCTGCTTCTTTTACGCAGGCTACCCAATAACTCCGCAAAACGAAATTCCCGCCTACATGGCAAAAAGAATGAAGGAAGAAAAAAGAGTATTCATCCAGGCAGAAAGCGAGCTGGCTGCGATAAATATGGTTTTTGGAGCAGCCGCAGCAGGCGTGCGCGCGTTAACGAGTTCATCAAGCCCGGGAGTATCTCTTAAGCAGGAAGGAATATCATATATGGCAGGGGCCCAGTTACCGGCTGTAATAATAAATGTTATGCGCGGAGGCCCTGGTTTGGGTAATATTGCATCGTCTCAGAGCGACTATTTTCAGGCAACCCGCGGCGGCGGGCACGGAGATTATTTTACGCCTGTGCTTGCGCCATTTTGCGCTGAAGAGGCAGCAGGCCTTGTTATGCTCGGTTTTGATATGGCGGATTATTACAGGACGCCGGTTTTGATTCTGGCTGACGCAATTGTAGGCCAGATGATGGAGCCGGTTGTTATGCCCGCTAAGAGCGATTTTAAGAAAAAACTTCCGGCTAAAACCTGGGCGCTTTCAGGAGCGATAAACAGGGAACCAAATATAGTGAAGTCTTTTTTCCTTAAAGAGGGCGGTTTGGAAACCCATAACCGCAAACTTAAAGAAAAATGGGAAACAATAAAAAATAACGAACAGAGGTTTTCAGGATATAAAACCGAGGACGCAAAATACTTAATAGTCGCATATGGTTCAGAGGCGCGCATTGCCTTAGAGGCGGTTGATATACTTCGCAAGGAAAAAATAAAAGCAGGGTTGTTTCGTCCGATAAGCCTTTGGCCGTATCCCGAGGCAGGACTTCAAAAATGCGCAAAAAACATAAAAAACATACTGGTGGTTGAACAATCCCTCGGCCAGATGCTTGATGACGTAAAACTTTCGCTGCCGGGGAAAGATATTAAGTTTCTCGGTAAAACCGGAGGAGGAATCCCCTCGGTTGCAGACATTGTAAAACAGGTTAAAAAATTAGTAACACGCCCCACGTAGCACGTATCACGTTTAAAGACGTGTTACCTGTTACCTGTTACGTGTTACCATTAAGTAGAATATATTATTATGAAAGTTAAATTTACAAGGCCAATTTCTTTGAAAGAGGCTAACACCCACTATTGTTCCGGCTGCGGCCATGGAATATCGCACAGGCTGGTTGCGGAGATAATTGATGAGCTTGGCCTTCGCGAAAAAACAATAGGGGTAGCTCCGGTAGGCTGCGCAGTTGTCGCCTATGATTACTGGAATTTTGATGTTTGCGAAGCAGCGCACGGAAGAGCGCTTGCTGTTGCAACAGCAATAAAAAGGTGCAAGCCCGACAATTTTGTTTTTACATATCAGGGAGACGGAGATTTGGTTTCCATAGGAATGGCGGAAACTTTTCATACCGCAAATAGGGGTGAAAACCTTGCCTGTATCTTTATAAACAATGCCTGCTATGGTATGACCGGAGGCCAGATGGCGCCTACCACTTTAGTCGGACAGGCAACAGCAACAACTCCCTGGGGCAGAAACCCCGAAAGCAAAGAAGGCTGGCCAATACGGTTTAGCGAAATACTGGCTTCTCTGCCAGGTGTTGCTTTTGCCGCGCGCGCAAGTTTATCAAGCCCCAAAGAAATACTTAAAGCGCGCGAGTATATTAAAAAAGCTTTTACAAACCAGCTTGAAAACAAAGGTTTTTCTATTGTTGAGGTTTTAAGCCCCTGTCCTACTGTTTGGCAAAAGAGCCCGGTTTCGGCAATGAAATGGATAGAGGAGGAAATGGTAAAAACATTTCCTTTGGGTATTATAAAAGACAAATAATATCAGGTAAATTATTGTTTCGCATAAATTAATTATGAAAGTGGATATACTATTATCTGGCGCCGGCGGCCAGGGCTTGATGAGCCTGGGCAAGCTGATTGCAAATGTGGCAGTTGCAGAAGGAAAATTTGCGGCATATCTTCCTTCTTACGGAGCGGAAGTAAGAGGAGGCACAGCTTATTGTTTTGTAAAGATTTCAGACACTCCTATCCAGTCCCCGCTGGTTACAGAACCGGATGTCGCAATACTTTTAAACCAGCAGTCAGTTGATAAATTCAAAAAAATAATTACCAGGAAATGCACCCTTATACTAAACTCTGATTTAATGATAGAAAAGCCCCGGACGCCCGCAGCTAAAATGTTTTATCTTCCTCTTAATAAGCTTGCCATTGAATGCGGAAACATTAAATGCGCAAATATGGTAGCTCTCGGCGCGCTTATAAATTTTAAACCGGATATTCTTGGCGAGGATGGCATAATAAATTTCCTTAAGGAAATTTTCAGCTCAAATACTTTATTGATAGATACAAACGTTAAGGCGTTATCCAAAGGCAGAGAAGCTGCCCGGCTCTAAAATTATTTAAAATGAAAACGATTGATAAAGCGGTAAAAATTTTAAAATTTCCGGTTTTTTTTATTTTCTTTGCTTTGCTCGCTTTGCATGCCTCCTATAACTTAAGCGATGTTGATTATTTTTTCCACACAAAGTCCGGCGAATACATTGTTACCCATAACACAATAGTTCAGCATGACATATTCTCTTTTACCAAAGAAGGTGCGTCTTGGACCAACCACGAATGGCTTTTCCAGGTTATAACTTATCTTTTCTATAAAAACTGGGGGCTTAACGGTTTCTTTTTCCTGCTTACATTTGTCTTCTTTCTGTCATTTTTGCTGCTCACGCATATTATATTAAAAAAAGAATGGATATTCGGTTTCCCTCTTCTTTTTTACA
>JAQTUC010000153.1 GCA_028710385.1 Candidatus Omnitrophota bacterium | reverse complement strand
TGGCCAAAGGAATCCTTTTAAACATTTCCTCTTTGACCGTATCGTTAAGCTTATCTGTCATAGCTGTCTTTATGTAACCGGGGGCTACTGCATTAACTGTTATGTTTCTTGAACCCAATTCTTTTGCCAAAGATTTGGTTATACCTATAAGCCCGGCTTTTGAGGCAGCATAATTAATTTGCCCGGCATTGCCCATGATTCCTATTACTGAGCTGATATTTACTATTTTGCCAAAGCGCTGCTTGACCATGTACCTTGAAAGCGCCTTTACACAGTTAAATGCGCCTTTCAAATTAACTGCCAAAACTGCGTCCCAATCGTTTTCAGAGAGCCTAAGCAGGAGGTTATCGCGTGTAATTCCTGCATTGTTTACTAATATATCAACTCTCTTAAAGTTGTCAATAATTTTGTTAACATTTTTCTCAACTTCCTCAAGGTTGGTGACATTAACCTTAAGCGCTGTTGTTTCGGAGTATTGGCTAAGCTCTTTCGCGGTTGCTGAGAGTTGCTCATCGTTAAGGTCAAATATGATAACTTTTGCTTTTTCCTTGGCAAATTGCGTGGCGATCTCTTTTCCTATGCCCTGCGCTCCGCCGGTAACTATTACCACTTTGTCTTGAAAACGCATTTTTACCTCCGTTATTAGCGTATAGCGTAGAGCGTTTAGCGCATAGAAATCTGTGACTATTTACTCTATACGCTATCCGCTAAACGCTATATATTATCCAAATCCTCTTTTTTCTCTATGTTAATAACCTTAAGCTCCGGGTTAATTTTGCGCATAAGGCCGCGCAAAACCTTTGAAGGCCCAACTTCAAAAAAAGTATCAACTGAGCTTTTTGCCATAAAATCAACGCAATCCTTCCATAAAACAGTTGAAGTTAACTGCTCAAGAAGGTTTTTCTTAATCTCTTCGCTTTGAGTTGCCGGCTTTGCCGTAAAGTTGCTCACAATAGGAATTTTTGCATCAGCAAATTGCATAGACATTAAAACTTTTCCAAGGTGCTTTTTGGCAGGCTGCATAAACTGCGAATGGAAACCGCCGCCTACTTCAAGCTCTATAACCTTTGCGCCTTTGCCTTCAAGAATTCCTTTTACCTTCTCCCTGTTGTTTTTAAGCAGAGAAACTGCTATCTGCTGGTTAGAATTGATATTGGCGACGAAAAAGTCGCCGTTTTTTGATAAGTCTTCAATTATTTTCCTATCCAACCCTATAACGGCAAACATTCCGGAAGAATTGGCCTTTGAAGCTTCTTCCATAGCTGTTGCTCTTTCTTTAACCAAATGCACAAGGCCTTCCATGTTTAAAACCTGCGCAGGATATAAGCATGTATATTCGCCAAGGCTTAGGCCGGATAACAAATCTATTTTTAAGTTTTTGGCGCGGAAAAGCTCAAAGCAGACAAGAGATACCGCAAGTATCGTCATCTGCTGAAAGTAAGTTTTTTTAAGGTCCTCAGGGCTGCCCTCAAAACACATTCCTGAAACACTGAAGCCCGCGTATTTATCAATATTTGAAAAAAGTTCGCGGCTTGCCGCAAAATTGTCATACAGGCTTTTGCCCATTCCCTGATATTGCGAACCCTGGCCCGGAAAAATTACTGCATTCATAGTTTAATAATACAGGTAACTACCTTGTTATCCCCATTTAATAACTATACTTCCCCAGACAAGTCCGCCGCCAAAAGCATCCAGAACAACAACGCTGTCTTTTTTAATTTTGCCTTCCTCGTATGCTTCGCAAAGCGCAACAGCGCTTGATGCTGATGACATATTTCCGTAACGCGTGATATTCACATAAACTTTTTCGCGCGGAAGATTCAACCGCTCGGCAACCGCGCTTATGATGCGGTCATTTGCCTGATGAGGAATCAACAAATCAACATCTTCTATTCCAAGCTCTGCTTTAGCTAAGGCGCTTTTTGCTGCCTTAACCATAACGCGCACGGCAATCCTGAACAGTTCGTTTCCTCTCATTTTTATAAAATGCAGTTTATTTTTTACTGTTTCTTCGCTGGCGGGATGTCTTGAGCCTCCGCCGGGAACTATTAAAAGCTCGGCTTCATTTCCGTCTCCTCCGAGATAAGCGCTTAAAAAATTATCTTTGTTGCTCTTGGTAAGCACAGCAGCGCCTGCTCCGTCGCCAAACAACACGCAAGTTGAACGGTCTGACCAGTCTGTTATCGTTGAAAGCACTTCGCTTCCAACGACAAGAACATTTTTATATAATCCTGATTTTATAAATTGCCAGCCTGTAGTCAAAGCATAAACAAAACCTGCGCATGCCGCAGAAACATCAAAACAAGCGGCTTTATTTGCTTTCAGTAAACTTTGAAGGTAACAGGCTGTTGAGGGAAATGACGTGTCAGGCGTGATAGTCGCCACAATAATCAAATCTATGTCGCCTGCGTGTAACCCCGCCCGTTTAAAGGCTATCTTTGACGCTTCATAGGCAAGATGTGACGCGCCAACGCCCTTATGGGCTATATGCCTTTCTTTTATGCCGGTACGGGTAGTAATCCATTCATCGGAAGTATCAACTATTTTTTCTAAATCAAAATTAGTCAATACTTTTTCGGGAACGTATTTTCCAAGTCCTATTATTTTAGCCAATTTTAATTAACTCCTTTATCTATGCAATAATTGACTGCTTGAACTTCTCGTCCTGCCAGATTTCGTCTATTCTCTTTTTTATCTTGATGTTTAAACCGTGTTTGACTTCGTGTATTGCAACTCTTACGGCATTTTTAACTGCCTTGGCGTTAGAGCGGCCGTGGCCGATAATAACAACGCCGTCCACCCCTAAAAGCGGAGCGCCGCCGTATTCAGCGTAATCAAGAATTCTTTTAAATTTACGAAGGCTCCTTTTAATAAGTAAAAGCCCGAGCAAACCAAGAGGATCTTTCATTATAGTATCAAATAAAAATTTACCCATAGTTTCAGCGCAGCCCTCCGTTACTTTAAGGGCAACGTTTCCCACGAATCCGTCTGAAACTATGCAATCGCATTTTCCGGAAAACATATGTTTCGCTTCAAGGTTGCCGGAAAAATTTAAAGGCGATGCGGAAAACAATTTATGCACATATTTTACAAAATCCGAGCCTTTTGTTTCTTCCTCTCCGATATTTAAAAGCCCGACGCTTGGATTTTGTTTGTTTAAGACAAGTTCGTAATATACAGAAGCCATTACGCCGTACTGGAAAAGATGCATCGGCTTTGGGTCAACATTCGCGCCCACGTCAATGATAAGAGATAC
>JAQTUC010000032.1 GCA_028710385.1 Candidatus Omnitrophota bacterium | reverse complement strand
AAGCTGGCAGCTGCGCAGGAGTTTGTACGCAAAGATATTGAATATTTTAAACGCCGACGGCGCAATGATCGTTGGTTTTGACCTTATATTTGAAGGCGAAAGCCAGGTTAAAGAAGAAGACGATGCGCTTTCCCTGGCTATAAAGGATTTTAAAGGCAAGGTAATACTTGGTTATTTTTGGGACAAAAGCGGGCTGCATTTTCCTAAAAAAGAATTCATGCAGCACTCCGCCTACGGTTTTATTAACTCAATAAATGATTTTGACGGCGTTGAGCGAAAATGCATAAGCTATGTTAAGTTTGAGAACTTTTCGGATGTTTCTTTCGCGATAAAAGTGGCTTCTGCCTATAAGAATTATTCCGATGAGCTTATGAACAATATTTTTTCAGGGCAGGGGATAATACCTGTTAAATTTCCGGAAGAAGGCATAAAACAACAGTACGTCTTTAATATCAATTATCTGGTAAAGCCAAGCGATGTAAGAACCGTATCGTTGTACGAGGTGTTAAACGGCAATTTTCCTAAAGGATTATTCAAAGATAAAATTGTACTTATCGCTCCCACTCTTGGCATGGCCCACGATATTCACCGCACGCCCCTTGGAGTTGCTCCGGGCATCTTTATCCATATTAACGTTATAACGGATATAATGGAGGCAAAATTCGCCAGGTTTCTTCCGGTGGTTCTTTCTTTGTTTTTCGCTGTAATAATTCTGGTTTCATCATTATACCTGCTTAGCTCATTTACATTTTTGCGCGGTATTTTCCTTTATCTAGGCACAGTGCTTTGTTTGTTCTGGCTGGGTATGGGCTTTAGGCATTTCGGATGGTATCTTCCTTTCGGAAATATCGTAACCTGTTCGCTGGTTTTTATTGTTCTTTGCAGCTTGTATAATTATTCGCTTTCCGTGGCGTTTCTGATACAAATTAAAAATAAACTTACAAGGGACCCCTTAACAAATCTTTTTAACATCAGATATTTTTCAGAACGTATGCATTTAGAGTCAAAAAGTATTTTCCGCAAGAGAAAATACCTGCTTGTGTTTATGCTTGACGGCTACAAGGCGTATTCCAAGGCGCAGGGATTTGAGCAGTTAAAAAATACATGGAACAGGATTTACAATTCGCTTTCATCAATATCAAATCTTTGGGGCAGATACACCGACGACATTATTATCGGTCTTACAACAATGCCGCCCGATTCAAACCAAATCAAAAATATGTTTGATAACATTTTGCCGGAGAGAAATATCAAAATAAAATTGGCAACTGCCGCCATAGGCGCCGGTGCGGATGTTCTAAAAGTTACGGAATTTCTGGTTTCAGAAATGAATAAAAGTTCTTCTGATATAGTGTCGTTTAAAAGAAACCAGCTGCCCAGGGACATATACCATAAAATAAAACACGAGCAGCAGCTTTATTCTTTGTGCCTTGACGCGGAAGATAAAAATGCCGAATTGTTAAGCCTCATAGGCAGGCTTAAGAATGAAGAGCGTAAAACCAAAGAGGCTTATTTTGAATTGATATCTTCCCTCGTTACCGCCCTTGAGTCAAAAGACGCGTACACAAAAGGGCACACTCAAAGGGTTTGCAACTACAGCCTTATGCTTGCGCAAAAACTTAATCTTTCGCTTGAAGAAAAAGAACGTATAAGAAAAGCCGCCCTGCTGCACGATTTGGGAAAAATCGCCATTCCTGACGCTGTGCTTCATAAAAAAGGGCAGTTAACCGATGAGGAATTTGCCGTAATAAAGGAGCATGAAATAGTGAGCGCTAAGATACTTGAGCCGATTAAGGAATTCAAGGACGTTATACCCTATATTCTGTACCATCATGAAAATTTTGACGGAAGCGGGTATCCGCACGGCCTGGCTGCTAATTTTATACCTTTGGGCGCGCGCATAATTGCGGTTGCGGACATGTTTGATGCGCTGACTACAGGAAGGTCCTACAAACAGGCATTTTCAGTAGGAGAGGCAGTGCGTGAAATTGAAAACGCAAAAGGAAAGAAATTGGACCCCCAATTAGCCGATAAATTCATAGAGGCGCTTCGCGATTTCCATATTTTCTCCTCAATCTAACCAGCCGCAGAAAAAGCAGATTTAATAAGATTTATATTGTATTTTTGCTACTCTAGTATATAATTTTTTTTCAAAAGGAAAATATATGGATATCGCATCCAAATATAACCCAAAAGAAGTTGAAGAAAAAATTCTTAAAGAATGGCTTGAAAGCCCTTTGTTTTCTGCCGGGGCCAACCGCGCAAAAAAGCCATTTTCTATAGTTATACCTCCGCCCAATGTAACCGGAATTTTGCATATGGGCCACGCCTTAAATAATACTATCCAGGACGTACTTATCAGGTTTAAGAGAATGCAGGGTTATGAAGCCCTGTGGATGCCGGGAACTGACCACGCAGGTATCGCGACGCAAAATGTGGTTGAGCGCGATCTTGCAAAACAAAATTTTAAAAAAGAAGATATCGGAAGAGAAGAATTCCTTAAAAGATTATGGCAATGGAGGGAAAAATACGGCTCAACGATTATAAGCCAGCTTAAAAGGCTTGGCGCAAGCTGCGACTGGGACAGGCTTCGTTTTACAATGGATGAGCCTTACAGCGAAGCTGTTTATGAGGTATTTGTAAAGCTTTACGAGAAAGGGTTAATTTACAGAGGGAAACGCATCATTAACTGGTGCCCGCGCTGCAAAACTGCTTTGTCTGATGAAGAAGCAGCTCATAAGGAAATAAACGGCTGGTTGTATTATTTAAAATATCCGGTGGCTAAATCCGGCAGCGAAAAGGTTTGTGATTATGTAATAGTTGCGACAACCCGGCCGGAAACAATGCTTGGCGATACTGCGGTTGCGATAAATCCTAAAGATGAAAGGTTTGGGTGGCTAAAAGGCGCAAAAGTAATTCTTCCGATTGTTGAGAGGGAGCTTAAAGTTATAGAAGATGAAGCAATTGATATAGGATTTGGAACCGGAGTTGTTAAGGTAACGCCCTCGCACGATCTCGTTGATTTTAATCTTGGTAAAAAACATAACCTAGAATTTGTGAATATAATGAACGATGACGCTACCATGAACGATAACGCCGGTGAATTTTCCGGAATGGACAGGTTTGAGGCCAGAGAAGCAATACTTGCCGTCCTGGAAGAGAAGAAACTTATAGACAAAAAAGAGCCTTACAAAGTTTCGGCAGGGCATTGCTACAGGTGCCACACAATAATTGAGCCGAGGATATCGCCGCAATGGTTTGTAAGAATGCAACCATTGGCAGAGCCTGCGATAAAAGCAGTTGAAGAGGAAAAAATAAAATTTTATCCGGAACGTTGGAGGAAGGTCTATCTTAATTGGATGAACAATATCCAGGATTGGTGCATTTCCCGCCAGATCTGGTGGGGGCACAGGCTGCCTGTTTGGTATTGCGATAATTGTTTTAGCGGTAATGACGCAGGCTCTAATGAAGAAAGCAAAAAAACCGGCATTGTAGTATCAAAACAAAAACCTCAAAAATGCCCGGATTGCGGATCAACTAAGCTTAGGCAGGACGAAGATGTGCTTGATACGTGGTTTTCTTCCTGGCTCTGGCCGTTTGCAACATTCTATTGGCCGAATTTCAGGGGGCAGGGTACAGGTGAAAGGGGGCAGACAGACGACGAAAAAGAATTAAATTATTTTTATCCAACTTCCGTATTAGTTACAGCTTCGGAAATACTTTTCTTCTGGGTGGCTAGGATGATTATGGCGGGCCTGGAATTCAGGAAAGAAATTCCATTCAGGTCGGTTTTTATACACGGCACAGTCAGGGATGCAAGAGGCATTAAAATGTCTAAATCTCTAGGCAATATAATTGATCCTCTTGAGGTTATTGAAAAATTCGGCGCGGACAGTTTAAGGTTTTCGCTTATGCTTCTTGCAGCCGGCGGAAGCGATGTCTATCTTTCTGATGAAAAGTTTCTCGTCGGCAGGAATTTTTCAAACAAAATATGGAACGCAACCAGGTTTATTTTTCTAAAAATTTCAGAAGCAAACATAAAAATAGATAATCTTACGCTAAATGATTTGGATGAGGTGGATGCCTGGCTTATAACTGAACTGAATTCTGTTGCTGAAAATGTGACAAGGCATCTTGAGGATTTTCGCATAAACGAAGCGACAAAATGCGCGTATGAATTTTTCTGGCACAGTTTTTGCGACTGGTATATTGAGATAATCAAGGATAATTTTACCGGGGCAAAAGCAAAAACGGCAATCTATGCGCTTGTAAATTCCTTAAAGCTGCTTCATCCGGTTATGCCGTTTTTAACCGAAGAAATTTTTCATCTTATAAAGGGAAACCTTTCTCTTGAGCTTGACGAAAGTATTTCCAGGGCATCGTGGCCCAGGCCTTTAGGAACAGGAGTAAAAGCGGATACAGAAAAAATAAATATTCTTTTTGAAACCATAAAGGAACTTCGTAACATCAAAGCTGATTTAGGCATAGCCCAGAAGAAAGTGAAATTACAGATAAAAACAAGCGCGGAAAACGAAAAGTATCTAAGGCCGCACGAAAACTGGATAAAGCGGTTGTCTTATCTTGAGGCTTTTGAATTTACCGCAAACCTTAAAAGAGTTATATATAAAAACGCCCTTTGGGAGCTTAATCTTGATGTTGATGAGGTGAATGTAAAGGATTTTATTTCGGCGCTTGATAAGAAAATAAATAATATTGATTCAATCCGCAGCAAAGTAGCCGGCAGGCTTGAGAATGAAAATTTTCTGAAAAATGCATCCCAGGAAACCGTTGAGGAAGAAAAAAACAAATTCAGGGAAATTGACTTTCAATTAAACCGGTTAAAGGAGCTTAAAAATGCGTTTAGATAAAGAAACACGTTTGATTATTAAAAGAGCGTTGCAGGAAGACATAGGCCATGAGGACATAACAACGCTTTTTACCATACCGTATCATTTTAAGACGGAAGCTGTAATCATAGCCAAAGAAAAAGGGATACTTTGCGGTATGGATATAGCGAAAGCTGTTTTTAAGGAAAGGGATAGCGGAGTATTTTTCAAGGCTTTTAAGAAAGACGGCGATAAATTCAGGAGCAACCAGAAAATTGCCTTTATCAAAGGCGATGCGCGCATCGTGCTTTCAGCTGAGCGCGTTGCCCTTAACTTTCTTTCGCTTTTTTCAGGTATTGCCACAACAACGCGGGAATTTGTGGATAAATGCCGCGGAACAAAGGCAAAAATACTTGATACCCGTAAGACAACGCCTAATTTACGCGTTCTTGAAAAATACGCAGTAAGAATCGGCGGCGGCTTTAACCACCGCAAAAGCCTTGGCGAAGCAATTCTCATAAAAGACAACCATTTGCGCGCCGGAAGATTTATGAAAGACGGCAGGCTTGATGCAATAAAAATGGCAAAATGTATTTCTTATGTAAGGACGCTTCCGTCGGTTAAAACAGAGCTGGAAGTGGAAACCCTGCACGATTTTAAAGCTATAATAAAATATAAACCGGATATAGTAATGCTTGATAATTTTGATGTTAAGAATATGCGTAAGGCCGTAAAATACAGGAACAAAAATTTTCCGCAAGTGACCCTTGAGGCTTCCGGCGGAGTTAAATTGGAAAATGTAAGAAAAATCGCCAAGAGCGGCGTTGATTTTATTTCCATAGGAAGCCTTACCCACTCTCCAAAAGCGATAGATTTTTCATTAGAGATCACTAACAGTAAGGCTTAATTTAAGCCTACCCGGTTTTTCTCATGGATAAATTCAAATTAGTAAGTAGCTTTAAGCCCACCGGAGACCAGCCCCAGGCGATAAAACGGCTCGTTGAAGGAATTGAAAAAAACAAACGTTTCCAGACGCTTCTTGGCGTAACAGGCTCCGGGAAAACTTTTACGCTTGCCTGCGCTATAGAAAAAATCAATAAACCGGTTCTTGTTATTTCGCACAACAAAACTCTCGCAAGCCAGCTCTACGCAGAATTCAGGGAATTCTTTCCCGAAAATGCTGTTGAATATTTTGTAAGTTATTACGATTACTACCAGCCGGAAAGCTATATCCCGCAGACTGATACTTATATAGAGAAAGATGCCGCGATAAACGAGAAACTTGACCGTTTAAGGCTGTCTGCGACAAGTTCGCTTATGTCGCGCCGCGATTGCCTTGTGGTTGCTTCGGTATCCTGCATATACAATTTAGGTTCGCCGGAGGATTACAAGGAGCTTACGCTTTATATAAAACGCGGCGACAATGTGTCCCAGGACTTTTTTCTTAAGAAACTTGTAAGCCTGCAATACGAGAGGAATGATTTTGATTTTAAAAGAGCAGCTTTCAGGGTAAAGGGCGACACCATAGATATTTTCCCTGCCTATAAGGAAAATGCCTTAAGGATAGAATTTTTTGCTGATACCATAGACAAGATTTATGAATTTGAGCCGTTAACAGGCAGGAAAATTTCAGACTTTGAGAGATTAAGCCTTTATCCGGCAAAGCATTTTATAATGGCTGAGGACAAAATAAAAAATGCCCTTATAACAATTAATTACGAACTGGAAGACCGGCTTAATTTTTTAAAGAAAAACGGCAAAATTCTGGAAGCAGAGAGGCTGCGCAGCCGCACTTTATATGATATGGAAATGCTTAAGGAAATGGGTTATTGCCACGGAATTGAGAATTACTCAAGGCACCTCTCAGCAAGGCCGCAAGGCTCGCGCCCGTATTGCCTTCTTGATTATTTTCCCAAAGATTTTCTTATTCTGATTGATGAAAGCCACGTAACCGTTCCCCAGGTAAGGGGCATGTATGAGGGGGATAAATCAAGGAAGGAAACGCTTGTGAACTATGGTTTTAGGTTGCCTTCCTGCCTTGATAACAGGCCGCTTAAATTTGATGAGTTTATGGAGTTTACCAAACAGGTAATTTTTGTTTCCGCGACTCCTTCCGAATTTGAAATAAAGCTGTCAAAGGGGGAGATCGTTGAGCAGATAATAAGGCCAACCGGTTTAATTGACCCGGAGATAGAAATAAGGTCTACGAAAAATCAGATAGACGACTTAATCAAAGAAATAGAAAACCGCGCCAAAAGAAAAGAACGCACGCTGGTCACAACGCTTACCAAAAGAATGGCTGAGGAATTGAGCCAGTATCTTAAAGAGGCCGGCTTAAGCGTTGCTTACATACACTCAGATATAGATACGCTTCAAAGGGTAAAAATTTTAAAGGAATTAAGAATGAAAAAAATAGACGCTCTTATCGGTATAAACTTATTGCGAGAAGGCCTGGACCTTCCGGAAGTATCACTGGTTGTCATTCTGGACGCGGATAAGGAGGGGTTTTTGCGGTCAACTACCTCGCTTATACAGGTTGCAGGCCGCTGCGCCAGAAACATAAACGGCAGGGTAATAATGTATTCGGACACTGTCACCAAGTCTATGCAGCAGGCAATTTCCGAAAGTAACAGGAGAAGGAAAGTGCAGCTTGAGTACAATATTAAGAATAAAATTACTCCGAAAAGCATAGAGAAAGCCATTAAGGAAGGTATAGAAATATATATAAACGAAGAAGACAGGCTTTACAACAGGCTTGAGATAAGCGAGGATGAGCTTGAGATACATGAGGCGATAGATGAGCTTGAAAAAGAAATGGCTATAGCCGCCAAGAACCTTCAGTTTGAAAAAGCAGCTCAAATCCGCGATAGGATAAAAGAACTGAAGGAAGCGCTTAAAAAATAATACTAGGCAACAAATGGCAGATAGGCGGATAAATTTATCCGACAGCTGCTATCTGTCATCTGAAATCTGAAAGTTATGTATATTAAAATAATAAAACTTGATAAGGTAGATTCTACGAATGATTACGCTTCAAAGGCGGCGCTTTATGGCGCCAGAGAGATTACTGTTGTTTCTGCGAAGACGCAGCACCTTGGAAAGGGAAGAATGGGAAGGCGCTGGGTATCTGTTCCGGGCAAGGGTATTTACGCTTCATTTCTGCTTAGGCCGCACAATAGCATTAAAGAAATAAATTACCTGCCTTTATTTTCCGCTCTTGCAACCGCGAGATTTCTGGAAAACATCCTGTGCAAAGAATGTAAAAAAAATAAGCATGCGGAAAAAGTAAAAATTAAAATAAAACTTCCCAATGATATAATGGTTAATGATAAAAAAGCAGTCGGTATACTTGTAGAAGCGAAAACAACCGGCAAAAAACCTAATTTTGTTGTTGTGGGGATAGGTGTTAATATAAATTCCCTTAAGGATGAGCTCCCGGAGCACGCTACATCGCTTTTTCTTGAAACGGGGCAAAAGTATGATATTGAAAAAATTTTCCCGAAATTGATTAAGGAAATGGTAAGCGTATACGCTGATTTTAAAAAAGAAAAGATAGGGCATCTGCTTAAGGAAGTTTTAACTTTTAACGCCGGCAGCTCGGTTGAAGAAATTGAGGAAGTGTTTACCAGCAAAAACAAAACAGGGGAGGTTGTGCATTTCGTATGATAGCGGTAGACGTAGGAAATACAAGTTTGCATTTTTTATGGCTTGATAGAAGGGGCAGGATAACTAAAACAAAGATAGTTCCGACTTCGGATGCCTCGCTATCCGGCATTAAAGGTATTTGTTCCGGAAAAAAAGAGAGCATTGTTGTTTGTTCGGTAGTTCCCGGGATAACGGAAATTTTCAGGAAAATAAAAAAAGAATTTAACCGCAATACCTACATAGTGGGCGAAGATATAAAAGTGCCCATTAAATCTTCATACAACAGGCATCATATTGGAATGGACAGGTTGGTTGCTGCTTATGCCGCGAAAAAAATATATAAAAATGCGCGCATAATAATAGATTTCGGCACCGCAATAACATTTGATATCCTCTCAAAAGACGGCGACTACGAAGGCGGCCTTATTTTACCCGGCCTTGGTTCAACCCTTAAGGTTTTGTCAAGCTGCGCCCTTTTGCCAAAAAAAATAGAGTTGCATAAAACAACAACGCTTGTTCCAAAAGACACAAAAGACAGTATAAACCGCGGCATAGCCGAAGGCTTTTCCGCAATGCTTAATTCTCTTATAGAAAAGTATAAAAAAATTCTAAAGCTAAATAAAAATGCCAAAATAATAATAACCGGAGGAGACGCCAGATTTGTCCTGCCAGGCCTTAAAGGTGCTGTAATCTTTGACCGGTTTCTGGTGATAAAAGGGCTTTTTCTGCTTGCCGAGGAATTCCCCAGCTAATTTTTTTATAAAAAAATCTTGACAAGTTTTTTTCTTTAAATAAAATATCTTAGCACTCAGCTCTTTAGATTGCTAAAATAAAAAAACTTAATAAAACATTAAAACACTTTTAAGGAGGTGCTCGTATGAAGGTTAAGCCATTGGGTGACAGGGTGCTTATTCAGCCTTTAGAAGCAAAGGAAAAAACCAAGGGTGGTATATTGCTTCCTGATACGGCTAAGGAAAGGCCGCAGGAAGGTAAAGTTATTGCCGTTGGTGAAGGTAAAAAGAACGACGAAGGAAAGCTGGTCGCGCTTTCCGTTAAGGTCGGCGATGTGGTTTTGTACGGAAAATATTCCAGCACAGAGATAACCGTTGACGGCGAAGAATATTTGGTAGTCAGGGAAGATGACATTGTGGCTGTTGTCAGCTAATTTTAGAGTAGTTTAAGATTAAATTATAATATCCAGTCTTTAGGAGGTATAAATGGCTAAGCAATTAGTGTTTAACGAAGACGCAAGAAGAGCGATTCTAAAGGGCGCAGAACTGCTCGCCAGAGCGGTAAAGGTAACTCTCGGGCCTAAGGGAAGAAACGTCGTTATTGATAAAAAATTCGGTTCTCCGACAATAACGAAAGACGGCGTTACTGTTGCTAAAGAAATTGACCTTGAAGATCCTTATGAGAATATAGGCGCGCAGCTGGTTAAGGAAGTTGCAGAAAAAACTTCTGACGCAGCAGGCGATGGCACAACAACGGCAACAGTTTTGGCTGAAGCAATTTTTAGGGAAGGCTTAAAAAATGTCGCTGCCGGCGCAAATCCTATGGCTCTTAAGAGAGGAATTGACAAGGCAGTTGCAGTAGTATTGGATGAACTTAAGAAGATTTCAAAGCCTGTTAAGGATAAAAAAGAAATCGCGCAGGTTGCAACTATCGCCGCTAACGGAGATGTACAGATAGGAGAGCTTATTGCCGATGCTATGGATAAGGTCGGAAAAGACGGAGTAATCACCGTTGAAGAAGCAAAATCCATGGCAACGACTCTTGATGTCGTTGAAGGCATGCAGTTTGACCAGGGTTATCTTTCACCCTATTTCGTAACCGATGCGGAAAAAATGGAGTGCTCGCTTGAAGAGCCTTATATTTTGATTTACGAGAAAAAGATTTCAAACATTAAGGATATGCTTCCGCTTTTGGAAAAAATCGCCCGTGCAGGAAAGCCTTTCCTTATAATTGCCGAAGACATAGAAGGCGAAGCTTTGGCGACATTGGTTGTCAACAAAATGAGAGGAATTCTTAATTGCGCAGCCGTAAAGGCACCTGGCTATGGCGACAGGCGCAAAGCAATGCTTGAAGATATCGCAACGCTTACAGGCGGAGAAGCAATTACTGAGGAACTTGGAAGAAAATTAGATTCAATTGAGCTTGAAGAGCTTGGCCGCGCGAAAAGAGTAAGGATAGATAAGGAAAACACAACTATAGTTGAAGGCGCAGGCAAATCACAGAATATCCAGGGAAGAATTTCACAGATTAAGAAACAGATTGAACAGACCGATTCAGATTATGATAAAGAAAAATTACAGGAACGCCTTGCAAAACTTGCCGGCGGAGTTGCGGTAATTAACGTAGGCGCTGCCACAGAAACAGAAATGAAAGAAAAGAAAGCGCGCGTTGAAGACGCTTTGCACGCAACAAGAGCCGCGGTTGAAGAAGGAATAATTCCAGGCGGAGAAATCGGTTTAATAAGAAGTATCCCAGCCCTTGAAAAGATTAAACTGGAAGGCGATGAGCAGATAGGCGTAAACATTATTAAAAGATCAGTTGAAGAGCCTTTAAGGCAGCTTGTTGCTAACGCCGGAGTGGAAGGCTCGGTAATTGTTGAGCAGGTTAAGAAAGAAAAAACAAACATCGGTTTTGACGCAGAAAAAAACAAAATTACCGATATGCTTGAGGCAGGAATTATTGACCCGACAAAAGTTGCGCGTACAGCTTTGATTAATTCCTCGTCAATTGCATCTTTGCTTATTACAACAGAAGCAGTTATCGCCGAGAAACCGGAAAAAGAGGCTAAGCCAGCTATGCCGGCTATGCCAGGTGCAGGCGGATACCCGGAGTATTAATGAGGCAGCAATTTTTCGAGCCTGAAAGGCGCAGGAAAATTGCGTAGCCGAATTAACCCTGAGCGAAGTCGAAGAGTTAAAGAAAGCCACGAAGATTTATTAGCCCCCGTTATTTATAACGGGGGCTTTTCTTTTAATGAGCACGTCGTTTTTCCAAGCGTGTAAACGCGCAGGAAAAATGATAGCGTGAACCCTTCGACTTTGCTCAGGATAACCCAAAATGAAGGATGGTGAGCGGAGTTGAACCATTAACCCTGAGCGAGCGGCTTGTGGAAGAGGATTGAACCAAGCGAGTCGAAGGGTCTAGTGCCGCCTTAACTTGGTCTGGGCAGGGGTGTAGACTTTTCTTTTTATAATTAAGTGGTATAATTAAAGAGCCTCAAATCCGTGGCAGCTATGAACCCAGCCCTTCCCGTCAATAATTGCAGGAAGATGCTTGGCGAGTGCTGCTGGTATTAAGAAAAGCATATTCAGAAAAAAAGGAAGGACTGGGTGAAAAATACATTTTATCTTAATATATCAAGCGCAGATAACCTTGGGATAGGCCTTTTCAAATACGCCTTCCGGCCGCAGGAAAGGTTTATTATAGTAAATTCCGCCCTTTCAAACATACTTGGAGTTTCTTTAAGCCGTGAGCTTAAAAACGTAAGGCTTGCAAATTTTTTCGCAAATCTCACCGAACGCGATGAATTCTTCAGGCGCGTGCGCTTAAACGGCAAGGTAAACTTTTTTGAAGCAGTTTTTAAAACTGTTACAGGAAAAAACATATGGGTTGCTATAACTTGTTCGTTGGTTGTTTCCGGCGATAAGAAGGAATACCTTGAGGGGATAATTGAAAACATTTCGGCGCACAAGGAAATGGAAGATAATTTATCCCTGGAAAGAGACCTTTTGCAGGGCCTTTTGGATAACCTTCCGGATGCCATGTATTTTAAGGACCGCAATAGCCGTATTATAAAAGTAAATAAGTTTTATGCGCAGGGCGTGGGCCTTAAACCGGAAGAGATAGTCGGTAAAACCGATTTTGATTTTTTTCCGGCTCAACAGGCGCATCAGATGAGTCAAGACGATAATTACGTTTTAACGAGCGGTAAACCAATAATAGGCAAAATTGAGCGCACGTTACTTCCTGATGGCACGTGGAACCAGGCGATTACAACAAAAATACCTATGTATGATAAGTGCGCAAAAATAATCGGCACCATGGGTATAACGCGCGATATGACCGCGTACGCCAATCTTGAAAAAGAAAGGCTTTCAATGCTTATAAATACGCTTAAGATATTGGGCAAGGCCCTTGAGATGCGTGATCCTTATACTTTCAGCCACACGCGCCACGTTGCGAATATAGCCGAAATCATCGCAAAAGAATTAAATTGGGACGAGAATCGCCTTTTAGGAATAAGGCTTGCCGGAGAACTTCACGATTTAGGTAAAATCAGCATACCTCTTGATATCTTAAACAAGCCGGGAAAATTAAGCGAGCTTGAATATAGCCTTATACAGGAGCACGCCAAGAATTGTTACGACCTTATTAAGGACATAGAATTTCCTTTTCCTTTATCGGAAACCATATACCAGCACCATGAACGCCTTGACGGTTCCGGTTATCCCAGAAAATTAAAGGGTGATGAAATTTTGTTTGAAGCGCGGATTTTAGCGGTAAGCGATGTTCTTGAGTCAATGACTCAGCACAGGCCTTACCGGGAAGCCTTGGGGATTGTTAATGCAAGCAAAGAACTGGTAAACGGACGAGGTCTTCGTTATGACCCCGGGATAGTTGATGTCGCCCTGGATTTGGTTAATAAAAACGGCGACAAAGTCTTCTGGAAAGATAATTAAACCCGCCGCGGATTAATTAAGTGTCAGCAGTAATTTTTTTTCTTGCGTTTTTTTCTTTTTGTGATATATTTTTCTTTCTTTGTTATCCGGCTGAATTTTAAG
>JAQTUC010000152.1 GCA_028710385.1 Candidatus Omnitrophota bacterium | reverse complement strand
AAATAAAGAAAAAAGGCGGTTATGCGACAGTAAGTTGTATTCCTCAGAATGCCGCGAAATTTGCAAAGATTGCGCAGGCTGCAGGAGCGGATTGTTTTATCGTGCAGTCAACCGTAACAACAACTCAGCACATTGCAAAGCGCTACACCCCGCTTGATTTATACAAATTCTGCAAAGAAACAAAAATTCCCGTAATACTCGGCAACTGCGTAACTTATAACGTAACTCTTGAGCTTCTTGAAACAGGCTGCGCCGCAGTGCTCGTCGGAGTCGGTCCTGGGGCAGCGTGCACGACAAGAGGAGTTTTAGGTATAGGCGTTCCTCAGGTTACTGCAACAGTTGATTGCGCCTCAGCAAGAGATTTCTATTATCAGAAAACAGGAAAATACATTCCTATAATAACTGACGGAGGAATGCGCCGCGGCGGAGACGTTTGCAAAGCTTTTGCCTGCGGAGCTGACGCAGTTATGATTGGCTCTACTTTTGCAAGAGCAAAAGAAGCTCCCGGAGGAGGTTTTCACTGGGGCATGGCAACTTCCCACGGAAATTTACCGCGCGGAACACGCATTTCAGTCGGAGTTTCCGGAAGCCTTGAACAGATACTTTTCGGCCCTGCTGCAGTAGATGACGGTTCGCAGAATTTAATGGGTGCTCTTTCAACCTCACTCGGTTCTCTCGGAGCAAAAGACATCAGGGAAATGCATTTTGTTGAGATTATAATAGCGCCTTCAATACAGACAGAAGGAAAGCTTTTCCAGGCTTCGCAAAGAGTGGGGATGGGAAAGTAACACGTTACACGTAGCACGTAACAGGTTTTGAACGTGATACGTGATACCTGTTACGTGAGACATAGAAATATGAAAAAAGACGTAATTCTAATTCTTGATTTTGGCTCGCAATATACCCAGCTTATTGCGCGCCGTGTGCGCGAACTTAAGGTTTACAGCGTAATTGAGCCCTGCACAATAAGTTTGGAAAAAATAAAAGCGATAAATCCCAAAGGAATTATCCTTTCAGGCGGGCCTCACAGCGTTTATGAGAAAAACGCCCCTTCGCTTAACAAGGAAATAGTTAAACTTAACGTTCCTATCCTTGGCATCTGCTACGGAATGCAGATTCTTGTAAAAACTCTTAAGGGAACTGTTAAGGAAGCGAAAAAAAGGGAATATGGCCGCGCTGAAATGTATATTGACGACCACAAGGATTTATTTTTCTCACTACCCGCAAAAATAGTTTCCTGGATGAGCCACACTGACCAGGCGGTAAAGCTTCCGCAGGGGTTTGTAAGTTTCGCCCACACAAGCCACACTGAATTCGCGGCAATAGGAAACAGGAAAGAAAAAATATACGGCGTCCAGTTTCACCCCGAGGTTGTGCACACTGAGCACGGCACGCAGATTCTTTCAAATTTTCTTTTTAGAATTTGCGAGTGCTTTGCCAACTGGCAGCTTGAGGATTTTATCCAGAGCGAAATTAAGGCGATAAGAGAAAAAACCAAAGGTAAAAACGTAATCTGCGGATTAAGCGGAGGAGTTGATTCTTCAACTGCCGCGGTATTGATAAATGAAGCAATAGGCAAGCGCCTTAAATGCATTTTCGTAAACAACGGCCTGCTTCGTAAAAACGAGGCTAAACAGGTGCTTGATGTTTTCCGTGGCCATTACAAAATAGACCTTCGCTACGCTGACGCCTCAAAATCTTTCTTAACTAAACTTTCCGGAGTAACTGATCCTGAGAAAAAAAGAAAAATAATCGGCCATGAATTCATAAATGTTTTTGACGCCGAAGCTCGTAAAATTAAAAATGTTGATTTTCTTGTTCAGGGAACGCTTTATCCTGACGTGATTGAATCGGTTTCATTTTTCGGCGGGCCAACTTCAAGAATAAAGTCGCATCATAATGTCGGAGGGCTTCCCGCTAATATGAAGCTTAAGCTTATTGAGCCGTTTCGCCAGCTTTTTAAGGATGAAGTCCGGGAAATTGCAAAAATACTTAAGCTTCCGCAGGCTGTTATAGGAAGGCATCCGTTTCCCGGTCCGGGCCTTGCCGTTAGAATTATAGGAGAAATCACAGAAGAGCGCCTTCGTATTTTACGCGAAGCAGACAGTATATTTGAAGAAATAATTAAAAGGAACAATCTGTATGACGGCATATGGCAGGCGTTTTGCGTTTTGCTTCCGCTTAAAACAGTAGGCGTTATGGGCGATAAGCGCACATACGAGAATGTCTGCGCAATACGCGCGGTTAACAGCCTTGACGGAATGACCGCTGACTGGTCAAAAATTCCTTATGAAGTGCTTGGTGAAATTTCAAACGCGATAATAAATAAAGTAAGGGGTATTAACCGCGTAGTTTACGATATAAGCTCAAAGCCTCCCGCAACCATTGAGTGGGAGTAGAATAGGCAGCAATTTGTATGTTGCACGTCACACGTAACAGGTAACACGTCTTTAACATAACGTGATACGTGCTACGTGCAGCGTGATACGTGATATCTTATTATGGCGCACTCAGATTTCATACATCTTCATGTTCATACCCAATACAGCCTTCTTGACGGAGCCTGCCAGCTTGACAGGTTGGTTGAAAAAGCAGTAAAATTCAAACTTCCCGGCCTTGCCATAACTGATCATGGAAACATTTTCGGCGCAATAAAATTTTATCAGGAATGCATGAAAGCAGGCATTAAGCCTATTATAGGCTGCGAGGTCTACGTCGCTCCTGATTCGCGCTTTAAAAAAGACTATAAAACCGAAGATGCGGGAAATTTCCACCTTATACTTCTTGCCAAAGACGATGAAGGCTATAAGAATTTGATAAAGCTGGTCAGCCTTGCGTCCCTTGAAGGCTTTTATTATAAGCCGCGCGTTGATAAAGAAATATTATCCCAGTACAACAAAGGCTTAATTGCTTTAAGCGCCTGCCTTAAGGGAGAAATCCCCTCAGCCATACTTGCGGATGACGTTAAAGGGGCGTATAAAAAATGCGACGAATACCTTCAGATTTTCGGTAAAGGCAATTTCTATCTTGAAATTATGGAAAACGGCCTTAAGGAGCAGGAAAAAGTAAATAAGCATATTTTAAAAATTTCAAAAGAGCTGGGAGTGCCGCCTGTAGCAACCAACGATATACATTATCTTGAAAAAAGCGAATCTTTCGCGCACGAAGCTTTGTTGTGCATACAAACTCAGACAACTTTAAATGACCCCAACCATTTTAAATTTAACAGCGACACTTTTTACTTCAGAAGCCCTGAGGAAATGAAGGACATATTTAAGGAAGTTCC
>JAQTUC010000151.1 GCA_028710385.1 Candidatus Omnitrophota bacterium | reverse complement strand
TAGTCAATACTGAGATAAACGCAAGGTTCTGTTTTTTTAAAAGGGCAAGCGCTCCGCTGGTTTTTGCCA
This sequence comes from Candidatus Omnitrophota bacterium, assembly GCA_028710385.1. Taxonomy (GTDB): domain Bacteria; phylum Omnitrophota; class Gorgyraeia; order Duberdicusellales; family 4484-171; genus JAJYOP01. The sequence goes on along the minus strand of JAQTUC010000151.1, from coordinate 3,228 downwards.
TCTGCATCAGGCTGATTAAGCCTTCGTACATTCGCGCGCCTCCGCCGGAACCCGAGACAATAACCACCGGCAGTTTTTTCTCAATCGCCTGTTCAATGATACGCGTGAGTTTTTCTCCGACAACCGAACCCATGGAGCCCATAATAAATCTTGAATCCGTAACACCAAGGGCTATATTCTTTTTGTCTATTTTTGCCTCTCCTACAATTACCGCTTCTTTTAGTCCTGTAGCCTGGATTTCTTCGTTGAGTTTATCCTTATATGCTTTTGGGCCCATAAATTCCAAAGGGTCCAAAGATTGCATATCGCTGTAAAGTTCCGTAAAAGATTGTTCATCTGTAAGGAGTTCTACCCTCTCATAACAGGTAAGGGCAAAGTGGTAATTACATTTAGGGCAAACTTTTAAGTTTTCCTGCAAAATCTTATTGAATATAAGGTGGGAACAACGCGGGCATTTACTCCAAAGCCCCGAGGGCATTTCTTTTCTTCTCTTCGCCAGAGTATACCGAAAATGCTTTTTGAATATTTTCATTTTCTGTGAACACGGATTAACGCACAGATAACGCGGATTTACACAGATGGATTATCTGCGAATATCTGCGTTGCATCTTGCGACTATCTGCGTTTCTCAAATTTTCTTAACACAATCCCGCTTGATACCTTGGGATAAAAATAAGTAGACTTCTGCGGCAGACGGTAACCCTGGTTTGCAATCTTAAAAACCGCAGCTAGTGGCGTCGGTTTTAATATAAAGGCGGCCTTATCGCTTCCGGCCAACTTTTTTGCTTCGCTAAGTTCGTGTGTATATTCGGGCTGGCCCTCAATATTGCACAGCGTAAATACGAATTTATGCAAAATATAGGTATCCAGATTCTTGTATACCGAGCCCTTGAATATTTTATCTAAAATCAGGCGGTTTTTCAACCTAAGAAAATAAAATTGCTTATTCCGGTATACCCCAAAAGAAAATTCTTTAGATTGCATCAGCTTTTTTTCTAATTCTTTTTCGCTTGTTTTATTTATATAAAAATATTCGCTAACTTTTGGACCAAAGATATCCGCTTCATTCTTTACGGAAACTACCCTGTGTGTAGGCAATATTACCAGCCCGCTTTGGGCGTCCGTTATGTAGGCCAGGATATAATTTAATTCTGCGAATTCTTTTTTATGTTTTTTATAATAATTATATGAAACTTCAAAACGGTGGTGGCCGTCAGCAATAACCAGCTTATGCTTATCAAATTCTTCACATAGTTTTTTTATCCAGGAGCTATTTTCAATTTTCCAGACACGGCTGGGATTTCCATCTGTATCCTTGAATTTTAAAAACGGCCTGGTTTTAGAATAGTGCCGGTAAGTTATTTTTAATATTTTTGAAGGCCTTGAAGCAATCACGAAAACCGGGCTTAAATTCGCCTTTACTTCGCTGATGATTTTTTTTCTATCTATCTTAGGCGCCTTTAAAGTATATTCGTGGGGAAAAATTGCTTTTTTGCCGTCCATTCGTAAAAGCCCCAAAACGCCAAAACGTACATATCTTTTGCCGTGGATAGTAAATTTCTGCTCATACAAATACAGGCTTTCTTTTGTGTCGGCGAACAATATTTTCTTCGAAACCCATTGCCTGAATTTTTGGCCCAAGGCTTTATAATTACCGTTATCCGTGAGCAGAATATTACAAAAATTATATGGAGATTTATTTTTTAATAAAAATTCCTGTTTTTTATTAATTACGTCGTAGGGCGGGCAAGTAACTGTTGAAAAGTTTTTAATCAGGCGCGGATTGTAATGGGTGGCGCGAAAAGCCTTTATGGTATATGCCATCAGTCCTTACTTCCTTTTTTAGTTGTAGATTTAGTCTGGCTATCAGCATGCGGACCTTTCTTTTTCTTGTAATCGGTAGCATAAAAACCGCTGCCTTTAAAAATTAAGCCACTGCCTGAACTGATTAATCTCTTTACTTTGCCTTTACAATAAGGGCATTCTTTTAGCGGCGGGCCGTTTACCTTATGAAAGGCTTCGCTAATCTTACCGCATTTTAAACATTCATAATCGTATGTAGGCACTTTAACCTCGCTTCGCTCGAATTTAGTTTTTTAGTTCATTTAGTCTATATGGTTTATCTGGTTCGTAGAGTTCATAGAACTATATTAAACTAAATCAACTAAATAAACTATTTAAATGCTTTCTTTATTCTGTCTGCAAAACCTTCTTTTGCGGGGATTTCTTCCCCGGAAAGCCTGGCAAATTCCTCTATTAATTTACGCTGCTCCTGGCTGAGGTGTATAGGTATCTCTACGTTTACCCTTACAAGTTCATCGCCGATGCCGCGTGAATGCAGGTCCGCAATGCCTTTACCTTTTAAGCGAAAGATTCTGCCGCTTTGCGTTCCGGCAGGTATTTTCATGCTTACGTTTCCAAAAAGCGTAGGCACTTCTACCTCTGCCCCTAATACAGCCTTAACCAAACTGATATCAATCGTAGCCAACACATCGTTGTTGTGCCTTTCAAAAACAGAATGCGGTGCGACTTCTATAACAACGTATAAATCGCCTCGTCCGCTTGTGCCGGCTTCGCCTTCCCCGCGAATTCTTAGATGCGAATCATTATCTACTCCGGCAGGCATTTTTACTTTTATTTTATGCGTTTCCTTAACTCTGCCTTCGCCGCGGCATTGCGGGCAGGGTGTTTGTATGGTTGTACCCTGGCCTGAGCAGCGGGGGCAGGTTTGCGCAAACTGGAAAAACCCGCTTGACATCACCACACGGCCCGAACCCCTGCATTGCTGGCAGGTAACTTTTTTAGTCCCGGGTTTTGCGCCTGTGCCTGAACACTCCGGGCAAATTTCATAACGCGGGACAGTGACGGTCTTTTCCGCGCCGTGCGCAGCTTCCTCTAAAGTAATATCAACTGCTATTTGTAAATCTCTGCCCCTTCTTTTTGCGCTCCCTCTCCTCGCGCCGCCGCCGAAAATATCAAACCCCAAATCGCTGAATATTTCGTCAAAAAGGCCGCCGCCAAAACCAAAATCGCCTAAATCCTTAAAGATACTGCCAAAATCCGCACCGCGGAAAATATCTTCCTGGGCATATCTTTGGTCTATTCCGGCATGGCCGTATTGGTCATAGAGAGCCCGCTTTTCTGAATCTGACAATGCCGCATAAGCTTCTGAAATTTCTTTAAATTTTTCTTCTGCTTCTTTTTTCTGTTCATGGGCAACCCTGTCCG
>JAQTUC010000031.1 GCA_028710385.1 Candidatus Omnitrophota bacterium | reverse complement strand
GGGCCAACCGGAATCTCAAAAATCCCCTCACCATCCACCTCGTTAAAAACATAGTCCCCGGTTTTGCCTACGCCGGCGGGCTTAATGAAATCTTTCCTTAGCGGGTAAAATCCTTCCGGCCAGATTTCGCTGTGCAGACGAAGCCTGCGGGTATCTGGGCTGTTAGATGGCTCTATGCCGAACATTTCTTTTATCTCACGTTCAAATAAGCTTGCGGAATAGATATCTTTGGCAAGCGAGTTAAATTTAGGATTGTCTGCTGGTATTTCAGCTACCGCAAAAAACCATTTTTTACATTTACCACCCATAAACGAACAGTAAATTTCAAATACGCCTTTTTCTCTGCGGTTATCCAACGCAAACAAAGAAGCAACCGGAGCCGAAAGTAGTTTATGAAGGGAAAGGCAAATCTTTTTGAAATCCTCCGGCTTTACCTTAAGATAGATTTCATCTTCGCGCAAAGAAACAGTCGTAGTTTCTAAGCCGAACTTCTCATTTATTTCTTTTAATATTGTCTTATAATCCATAATTGCCTTTTAGTATTTCCAGGGAAGCCAGAATTATTTTATTAAGAAATATCGGAACCTTAATGCCGACTACGCACATAAGAACAAGCAAAAATAAAAAGGAAAGTTTTGTGCTTAATGTTTCCGCGCTTTTATCAATTTCCTGTGGTTTTTTGCCAAACAGTATTCTGCTTAAATGGTATACGATTGCTGCGAATATTACGGCAAGCAAACCTAAAACAAGGCCTGAGATAAAATACCTGCCTTGGGTAAAACCTGAAATAAGAATAAATAATTCGCTGAAAAATATTGAGAAAGGCGGCATACCTGAAATTGCAAACATACCAAGAATAAGCATAACGCCGCAAAAAGGCATTGCATTTAAAACGCCTTTTATTACGTTTAAATTATCCTTTTTATACTTCTTAACCACTGTTGCAGCTCCAAAAAACATAAATGATTTTGTTGCTGCGTGGTTAAAAATATGTAAAAGCGCCCCATACCAGCCAAGCCCGCCCAGGCCCAAACCCGTTACGATAATTCCTACATGCTCAATAGAACTGTAAGCGAGAAGGCGCTTAATGCGTTTTTGAAGCAGAATAAACCCGCAGGAAATTATTAAAGAAATTATTCCAAATAGTATAAAAAGATTTGCCGTATAGCTTGTGCCCACGCAATTATTTGTAATTACCATAAAACGAAGTATCGCGTAAATTGCGGTCTTAAGCAAAACTCCGCTTAACATAGCGCTTACCGGAGAAATTGCCTGGCTGTGCGCGTCAGGAAGCCAGGTATGCATTGGGGCGAGGCCTGCTTTTGTGCCATAGCCAACCAAAATAAACAGAAAAGCAATTTTGACTGTGTTTACATCCAGGATTTTTGAAAACGGAACTATTTGATGCCAGTTAAGGGTTTTGGCCAGGCCTGCGGTTGAAACTGCATAATAGAAAATTATTGTCCCAAGCAAAGCAAAAATAATTCCAACGGAGCAGATAATAATATATTTCCAGGCAGCCTCTATTGAGGTTTTATTATTGTAAAAGCCTACCAGAAAAGTAGATGCCAATGTCGTAAGCTCAATACCGACCCAAACCATGCCAAGGTTTGAAACCATAGGGACCAATAGCATTGAAAAAGAGAAAAAATTAAAAAGCGCGTAATAAAATTTTGCTTTTTTTTCTTTTATGTTCCCGGAAGAAACATCTTTGTTGATATAATCTATTGAAAACAATGCGGCAGCAAAAGTAACAATGGTTATTACAAAGATAAAAAATACGCTAAGTGCGTCAATGTAAAACAAATTGAAAAGATTTAACGGCAGTTTAGATGTAATTGCGAAATAAAAAGCAGCCAGCATAACACTTAAGTGCCCTGCCGCATTTATCCGGCCAAGTGTCTTTAAGTTTTTTGCAAAAAAAGAAATTACAGAAAGTATTACGGGTACGGATAAAATATAAAACAAAATCATGGAACACCTCTATAACTAATTTTATTCAGTGACATCTCGCCGAAGCCCGTAAAGATTATCGCTTCCCGACAAAGGGCAAAGGCGTATAGATTTACCCCCTAAGATTGCTTAATTTATTTACGTCTATATGCGTAAATAATGCATTTATCCTGTAAACAAAAATTCCAAGAATTATCACGCTTATAAAAACGTCCAGAAATATGGACATTTCAACCAGGAAGGGCATTCCCTTACACATTGTAACCGCCAAAAGAAACAAACCGTTTTCCATAACCAAAAGTCCCACTATCTGGGTAATGGCTTTGAGCCTGAAAATCATTATAAAAAGCCCGGTTAAAACAATGCAAAGAGTTAAAGCGAAAGTTGCGCTTTGCATTTTATCCGTAAAAGTCATAACCTTAAACGTAAACAGATATGAAAGATAAGTCAATATAAGCACTACAACAATTGAAAGCTGTGGGTTTAAAAAAAGGCCCAGATTTTCATTTACCTGTATTTTTCTGCTTATGCCTTTAAGGAAATTCGGTATAAGTATTACCTTAAGAAAAAGAATTAAAACCGCAACTATATACAACGCTGCTTCTTTTTCATAAAAAGCAAAGCTTGCGGTAATTAAAAATAAAAGAAACGATTGCAGCCTGAAACCGGAAATCAGGGCAGGAAGCCTTTTTACTATAACCATATAATAGGTAACAAGAAGAATTGAAATAAGGAAAATATAATTATGCATTTATACTCCCAAAGCAGCCATAATAATTGCGATTAACGCCAGCACAAAAGAAAAGGAAAAGAAATCTATCGCCCTGAAAAGGCGCATTTTAGCAAGATTAACTTCAATCAAAGAAACAACAACGCAAAGCACCAGAAGCTTGGCAAGGTATCCTGCGAATACGGTCAGGTTATTTGCGAAATTGCAGGATAGAAACGCCGGCAGCAATATTGTCCCTATCAAAGAAAAAAATACAATCTGTTTTATGTAGGAAGCAAGTTCAATTAAAGCGAGGGACCGGCCGGAATATTCAAGCACCATAGCTTCGTGAATCATCGTAAGCTCTAAGTGCGTTTCCTGGTTATCAATGGGGATACGCGAAGTTTCGGCAAGGATAACCATAAAAAGAGAAATTGCCGCAATTACTGTTGAAAGTTTAATTGCATATAAAGAATTGATTGCTCCGATGTTTGTCGTGCCAAGGTTAAGCGAGACGGCAAATATGGCAAGAATTGCCGCGGGCTCTGCAAAACTGGAGACAAACATTTCGCGCGAAGAACCCATTGCGCCGAATGAACTTCCTGCGTCAAGCCCTGCTAAAGCCTGGAAGAACCTGGCCAAAGAAAATAAAAATACAAGCAGCAGCAAATCCCCCGCTTTATAGCCCGATATAAAAGCAGGGACCATAAATGCGGCGGTTATAGATGCCGCGAATACAACAAAAGGGGCGGCACTAAATATCCAGGAAGCTGTTTCTGAAATGACTTCTTCTTTTTTAAAAAGTTTTGCAAGATTATAGTAAGGCTGAAGCACTCCGGGCCCGCGCCTTAATCTTAAATTATTTTTTATCTTGGTAATTACTCCGGAGACAAGCGGGGAAATTGCCGCGAGCGCGACAACCTGTAAGATACTTGAAACTATTTTTGCCATTATGCTTGTCCTTATTAACCCCGCACCAGAACTCGCTTCGTTCGGTGCGGGGTTAATTCGCACTAGCATTTTTCCACACCTCTCTGGCGTGGAAAAATGCTGTGCTCATTAAAATGCTTTCATAAATATAATCAGGGCTATTATGGTTACAAAAATATACGAAATATACAAATGGATGCTTCCGGGCTGTAATCTCCTCATAAACCGCGCAATACCAAGCACAACGCCCAGTAAAGGCGCATAAATATACTTTCCAAATACCGGTGTTGTGAACGTTTCGTATTTAAAAGTTTTTACATGGTAAAAAGATTCCCGGATTTTTTCGGTTTTTTTGTACGGCAGTAAAAAGAAACTGAAAGCTATTCTGAATGGTTTTGAGAATGCTGTGGCGCTGTATTCATTACGCGCATCAAGCCTGTAATAGCCGCAATCCCAGGTATTATACCTTCTTGTTTTTCGCTTGCCGTAAAGAATAAAAATCACAATTATTGACGCCGCGGCAGAAACTATGAGGATAAGCGCAACCAAAGGAAGCGAAACAAAAGTATTATTGTCAATTGCCAGAGAAAAATTATTAAGGCTGAAATCTGCGTTTAATGCCTCAAGCCCTAATGCGCTTTTTGAAACAGAAACAAGGATTTTAAAGATAACCGCGGCGCATAAGCCGAATACAAAAGTAAGCACGCTTAAAAAGCACATACTTAGTTTCATTGAAAAAGAAACTTCTTTCGCTTCAACGGCTTTATTGCTTCGGGGTTGTGCCAAAAATGTTATTCCAAATGCTTTCACGAAACACGCTGCCGCAAGCCCGCTGGTTAAGGCCAAAGCTGCCGCGGATATGCTTAAAAAAACTTTCATACCGCTGGTTGAAGAAAGCGCGCCCTGGAAAAAAGCCTGCAAGGTCAGCCACTCACTGACAAATCCATTTAAGGGCGGCAGCGCCGAAATAGCCATTGCACCCACAAGAAATGCCGCCGAAGTGTAAGGCATTTTCTTGATGAGACCGCCGAGTTTTTCTATGTCGCGTGTTCCTGTTGCGTTATAAACGCTTCCCGCGCATAAAAATAATAATCCCTTAAAAATTGCGTGGTTAATTAAATGGTACAAACCTGCTGCCAGCGAAAAAACCGCAAGCACGGGAAGATTAACTTTTAAAAAAATCATTGAAGCAGCTACACCGAGAAGAATTATCCCGATGTTTTCTACGCTATGATAAGCAAGCAATTTCTTTAAGTCGTGCTCCATAAGAGCGTAGATTACGCCGACAACACAGGAAACTGCCGCAAGAACCAATACCAAATTTCCCCACCACAAAGAACCAACGCCCAATATAAAAATAATGAAGCGGATTATCCCGTAAATAGCTGTTTTAATCATAACGCCGGACATAAGGCTTGAAATATGGCTCGGCGCCTGCGGATGTGCCTGGGGAAGCCAGATATGCAAAGGCACAATACCGGCTTTTGTGCCGAAACCGATAAGCAGGAATATAAAAACTAAAGTTTTTGCGGTGGATGAAAGGCTGCTTGCGGCTGTTTTTAAAATGCTAAAATCAAATGACCCTGCGTGTTTATACAAAATCAAAAAAGCAGCGGTAATAAATGCCGTTCCTATATGTGTCATTACGACATAAGTGGTGCCGGCTGAGACAGATTTTTCACTTTTCTCATCAAACACAACCAGAAAATAAGAAATAAGCGACATCAATTCCCAGGAAATAAGAAAAGCCAGAGCATTATTCACCGTTACGACAAGGAGCATTGAAATCACAAAAAGAATGAAAAGAACCCAGTTGTAAATTATTTTTCCTTTCGGAAAATGCCCTTTTAAATAGCCCAGGGAATAAACGGCAGCAGGTGCGGAAATAAGAAGTATGGCTGAGAGAAAAAACAAAGAAAGCCCGTCAAGAATAAACCCTAAATGCAGGTCAAAAATATTTGCCATTTTTTTGGATTATATATTAAAAGCCGTTGTTTTTGGCTTTCTGCGGCGCAATGAAAAAATTGGAATATTGTATACCCTAGAGGTAATCTGTCAAGGACAAAAAAATGGTCTTTTCTATACTTCTATAATTAAGCCAGGCTTCTATTTTTGAATTTTCCGAACTTACCCTTACGGCTTCTTTTTGGTTATCCCACGGCAGCTGCATAAGGCTTATGCCAAGAAATGAGATTTTTTTGATAAGGCTGTGTATAAATGGCTGCAGTAAAGGAAGAAAACACCCTGAAAAAACGATAGAATCCACGCCTCCCATTATAGCAATGCCTTCGCCTATATATTTAAGAATCTGATTCCCATATATTTCAAAAGCCAGGTTAACGTTATTATCGCGGCCGTATAATTTTATGAATTCTTCAAAGCTTAAATCGTAACCTGTCAATCCTTTGAAACCGCTGTCATGTTTTAAAATATCATCTATCTTAAAAAGCGAATAGTTTCCTTTGTTTATAAGGTAAAATACAATACCCGGGTCCAAATCGCCGCAGGCTGTGCGCGACATTATCCCCTCCAGCGGGGTGTAACCCAAACTGATAGTTGCAGGTATTCCTCCGGATGCCGCGCATACTGTAGTCTGCCTGTCCAGAACAACAGAAATAACTTTTTTATTTTTGGCAAATAACCCGGAAGCCGCTTCGTGGAATATTCCGTGGAAACCGAATTTCTTTATGCGGTTGGCCTCGTGATAGGAATAAGGTATGGCGTAATAACTTTCCTCATTGGTCAGTTTTGTAAAAAATGAGGTTTCAAAAAAGGCAATCAAGGGTATATTTTTAAAATTTTTATAAAAAATACCCAGCATACGCGCCGCATGCGGAATATAAAACGGAAACAAATCTGTAAGCTTTTCAAACTTTTTAAAAAAACTGCCGCCCACAAAGACAGGGGCATTAAAATAGTCGGCTCCGAATAAAACCCTGAATGCGATTGCCTCAATCGGTGCGTTTTTAAAAATATGCGCTATTTTTTTCTGCAAATTCTTTTCGGTTAAATCATCTGCCGCGAACGTAAAAGAAAGCCCTTCGCTGACGCCGAAAGAACATATTTTTGCATATCTTGTTCCTGGTTCAACTATTAAAACCATGACAATACTCCTTATACGCCTGCCTCGCTATCATAATTTCTTCGTTTGTTGGAACAATCAGTATGCGCGTTTGCGAGTTTTTTGATGAAATATCGCGTATGCCGCCGTGATATTCCCGGTTTATCTTTTTATCCAGAAAGACGCCGAAACATTCAAGCCCTTTACAGACATTTTCGCGAAGCAGAAACAAACCGGCGCCCAAAGAATCTGTAAATATCAGTATGTCGGCTTTTTTTAGAATAAGCTCATAAAAACCTATATATTTTTTGACACGCCTGACGTACATGTCAAAAACCATTTTGGCTCTGCCATCCTCATCAATTGACTTAAATGCGTCGTTTAAATCCGAAGACGCGTTAAAAACGCCAAGCACTCCGCTTTTTTTGTTAAGAATTTCCTCCGCCTGTTTTCTGCTTAAACCTTCTTTAAACATTATATAAAAAAATAAACCCAAATCCATATCGCCTGAGCGCGTATTCATCATAAGACCCTCTAAAGGGGTAAAACCCATTGAACTGTTTATAGATTTTCCGGCATTAATCGCGCATATACTTGCCCCGCCCGTACCTAAGTGGCAGCTTATTACCTTTTGCAGCTTAGGGTTTCTTTTTAAAAAGCCGCAGGCCTTGTGTAAAACATATTCATGGGAAATACCATGGAACCCTATCCTTTTAAGCCCGTATTTTTTTGCAATTTTTGAGTTAATGGCATAGGTTGAAAATTCTTTCGGGATATCGCAATGAAACGCAGTATCAAATATCGCAAACTGCGGCACTTTGGGAAATTCTTTGCTGCACAACTCAATAAGTTTATAGGATATGGGATTATGTATCGGCGCAAGCACTAGTGTATCTTTCAATTTCTTTAAAACAGATTTATTTATCCTTATTGTTTTTTTGAAATAATTCCCCGGATGGACATAACGGTGGGCAAAGGCGTTGAAACGCAAATGTTTATCGGCCTTACAATCTTCTTCAATCAGTTCAATTACTTTTTTAAACGCAGCAGTATGGTCACTAAGCTCAAGCGTTAAAACCCTTTCTTTTCCCAGAACAGAATGTTTTATGGAAGAGCTGTTCTTTGCTTTAATGCCTACGCGTTCAGCCTCGCCGCTTATAAGTTCTTGCTCCTGCGGCATGCTGATAAGCCTGTATTTTAAAGAAGAACTCCCGCAGTTAAATACCAGAATGTTTGCGCTTGCTTTTTTATATTTCATCAGCGCTCCAGCCAAACGCCGGCATGCCGATATTTCTTTCAACAATAGCGCTAAGGCCGTAAATTGCTTTTACTATTTCCTCCGCATTCATAGATTCAGCTTTAGGATTAATATCTTCTTCTTTGCCTGCGCCAAACCCTATTGTAGGTATGCGGAGTTCGCCGCAGGTATAAGAACCTTCTGTTACGATGTTTTTCCAATAGCTGCAGTTTACGGCGAACCCGCATTCCTTTAAAACCTCAAGGGAGTCGGCCACAAAGAGGTTGTTTGCGTCCATAAGCCAAGGCTTAAATTCTTTTTCCGAAACAATTTCAAGGCCGGCGTCTGTTTTGATTTTTTCCTTGGCAAGGCATGTACTTACGCTTACATTCTCCTGCCCCTTATATATGTTTTTGGCTATTGTTTTTGCTTTATTAAGAATATACTGCTCTGTTTCTTCGGGAATAAATACCCTGTCCACTATTACGCTGAATTCGTTTACGTTTTGAAACGGCTCATAGCCGGCATAACGCATATCCTTTATGCGAAGGCTTGATGAGCCAAGCGCATAATCGCTAGGCAGGGTTTTTGAAACATTTTCAAGCTCGTGCACCAGAGGGAACATAGCGCCAAGCATATTAATTCCTTTGTTTCCCAGAAAAGCACTGTCCAGTTTTCCTTTAACCACTATCTCATATTCCATTCTTCCCTTATGCCCTAGGTTTAAATCAAAATTAGTAGGTTCGCAAAGAACTACTCCTTTTATATTTTTAATTTTATTTTTAAAAAAGCTCTCAAAAAGATACCTCACGCTGTAATCGCTTGTTTCTGTCCTCGGAACACAGCAGACAATCAAATCCGACTCAAGAGGCGTGAGCGCCCTCTTTAAGAGCCCGGCGCAATAAAGCGAGCTGATAATACCGGTTTTAAATTTAATAATATTGCTACCTGTTATAGGCGTGTTTGCCGTCTGCTCTTTGCCGGGAATATCCATATGCGATATTATTACCAGCGCATCTTTGCTGCGCTTTCCTCTGATTAAACCTATCAGGTTTCCTGTTTTATCTTTTACGGTTTTTTCCAAACCCAATTCCCGCATTTTAAGCATAATTATATCGCTGAATCTGGCAATATTTTCCCTGGTTAAGTTAAAATCGGAAATTTGCCTGGAAAATTTTGCCAAATCTTCCCTTATCCCCCCGAGTTTTTCTTTAATTATCCTGTTCATTTTGTACCTCCTGTTAGATATTAATTAACAATATTAAATGTTATTTAACATTACGGGCAAAAAATTTTTAGAACGTAGGCGGCGTTACCACCCAAACTGCTTCAGCTTTTTCTTTGCCGATATTTTTAAAAGCGTGCGGTATGTGCGAATTAAAATAAATACTGTCGCCTTTCTTAAGGACATAAACCGTTTCATTCAATGTTATTTCTATCTCTCCTTTAATGACCAGAACGAATTCCTGGCCGAAATGTTTATACGGCCTTTTACCGGAATCTGCGTGTTCGTCTATTTTAAAGAGCAAAGGCTCCATCTGTTTGTTCTGATCCTGGTTCGTAAGAAGGTATATATGCATCCCCTTACCGGCTTCCTCCATATACTTTCTTTCTTTTTCTGTGACAACGGGATTATCGCTTATCCTCTGGCTTTCGCCTATAAGATTTCCCACGGTAGTTTGCAGTGAGTCAGCAATGTTTTTCAGCGTTGCCAATGAGGGCGAAGCCTTTCCTGTTTCAACCTGCGAAAGAAAACTTGCGCTTACTCCTAACTGTTTTGCCAGAGCGCGCAGGCTTATTCCTTTTTCCTCCCTCAATCTTTTTATGTTTACACCTACTATATTCATTTGTTCCTCACTTAAAGGTTACCATATAATATTTCTTTTGTCAAGTATAAGTTAACAAATTATTGTTATTTTAAGCATAACTTAACATAGCTTTCTTACAGTTTTTCCTTTAGAATTCGTAAGCTAAGCTTAGTTTATACCATCTTTTTGTGCCGTCTATATCCTTTAATTCTTCGTAGCTTTTGTTAAAAATGTTTATACCCTCAAGCGCGATAGTAAAATCGCGCAGCTTCTTCTCAAGCTTTAAATCAAAAGTTACGTATTTTCTCCTGTCCACCGGGTTTGCAAAATTGCTGATAAGATTTGCCGTATAACCCTTATAATTAAAGCCAAAGTTTGTAATTATTTTGTGGCGGTCATAATCAAATACATACTTGGATAGCGGGTAGGGGCTTGCTTTATTTAAGGTAAGATAAGTGTATCCTATGGAAAGCCTTTCAAGTATACAGTCTTTAAATTTTAATTCAGGCGTGATATCAACGCCGTATGCTTTAACGTTGCCCACGTTCTGCGCCTGCCATACATCGGATGGGCTGTTTCTTACCCAGTCAATCGTATCGTATTGGTCTCTTAAAAATACGCCCGAAGAAATACCTAAAAAATCTTTGGGCAAAAATTCAAAGCCAAGGTCAAAATTGTTTGAGCGCTGTATTCCAAGGTTTGGATTCCCCCTGTTTGCGGCGTCGGAATAATATAGCTCAGTAAATGACGGCGCTCTCCAGAGCCTGTCGTAGGAAAACTTTAATTTCAGATTGTCCTTAAGCAGGTAACCCAAACCAACGTGCCCGTTTTCAAGATAACTCCATTTGTAATAATAGTCTGTTCCGGCGGAAAAACCGTATAAAAATTTTCCGGTTTGTTTTTCGTTAAGCCCTGCGAGAAACCCTTTCCTCTGGCGTGTGTGTTTGCCTAAATTAGTGCTGTCTATTTTTTCTTCCTCAATATTAATGTTGGTAAATAAACCATTGCGGAAATTAAATTCTTCCTTGAGGCCGTAAACATAAGTTTTATGGATATTTGTTGAAAATGACGGGTTGGTGCGGTCTAGAATAAACTTGTCGCCGTGCCTTCTGAAATAGGCAGTATTGTTTAGCTTAAAAGCTCCCTCATCCATTCCAAACCTTGCCAGGAAAAACCTCTGGTTTACGTGCTCCTCCTCCTGCCTGAAACGCGAAGAATAAAAACTGTCCGCTCCGAAATCTCTTTTGGTTGAACCGAAAAGGAATTCCAAGTCCCGGTTATCAAGATTTAAAAGCGAATGGTATGAAAAATTATATATTTCAAAATCGGTATCCTGGCGCGAGCCCTTTGATATTTTATGCTCCACAGAAAGCCTGTTTTTGGTTCCTAAAACCGGAAAATTTACGGACATTAAATTTTCCCAGAGAGCATATTGTCCGAAAGAGCTTTTCAAAAGCACGCCTTTATCCCGGGGAGCTTTAAGCTTAAAATCTACTTTTTGCGAATTTTTGTAAATGTTAATTTCTTCAAGGTCCGCGCTGGTTAAAGGAATTTCTAAAGTATAGTGGCCGGTCTGCGGATCATTTATCTTAACCCCATTAAGCGTTACGTTAGCATCCTCAAACACGCTGCCGCGCATTGAAAAATCCTGCTGGACCCCGAAAGGAGAGCGCTCCTTGAGATTTGTACTTGAGGAATAATTAAGGAGTTCTTCCAGCGAAGAATAGGGCAGGTTACGTATATCCTCCTGGGAAATATTGTCTATGCTTTCAGATGCATTTTTTGAGCCGGTTTTGGATACGGTAATCGGTTCAAGCGTAATAGTTTCGCAATTGCCGCAAACAGGGCACAAACACAGCAATAACAAAATGAATGTTTTCTTCATTGTCAGATATTAACCCAAAAAATTATTTCTAAAAAATATTTTTTGCCTGCGGCAGCCCTAATTTTACAAAATAAACAATTTGTTGATATTAAAATAGGGTCTGCCTTCATAGGCAATATTCCGTCATTAATCACTCTCGGTAAAATTAGGGCTGGGTTAACCCAGCCCTTTATTTCTACGCATGAAAAAACTTCTTATGGAAAAGAAAGGGCTGCCCCTAGGCAAAAGATGCATTTTAAACGCATCTTTTGGGTTAAACTCTTAATTGTTTTAATTTGTCATCTTCTATCGGAAAGGCAGAAATTATTTCTTTTTCATCCCGGGGGTAAATTCTGACTGTAACTTCCACTGCTTCGTTGTTTTTGGCGGTGTATTTTGCAATTATCCGGCTTGCAAGATGGTTGATATCAGCTGACGCGATTCCTTTGCCAAGAGCTGTGGGGCCTGCCAATTCCAATGGCTCAAAAATAATATCCTCATCTAAAGCTAACTTTAAAATCTCATTGTCTTCTTTTTCGTTCCTGCCTACAATCAATTTAAAGTTTTCGCTTAAGCGAAAATGCCTCCCCGTTTTAAGCAATTCAAGATTCTCCGGCGTGCACTGGCTGCGTTTAAGGAGATCCTCAACTCTGCCGCAAAACGATGGCGTTGTAAGAAGGCAGCCGCCTGCCGGCCAGGCAAAATTTTTTATACCGAAATGTTCGGCAAGTTTAAACTGCTGATTTCTTGAGCGCCCGTTAAAATCAAAAAGCTCATCCCTGTTAATCCATTTTTCTCTCTCGGGAAGAGTAGGCTCCAATAATTTTGCCGATAGGGGCCTTAGCAATAAATCGCAAAGCCCTGATTCTTTTTCAATGAGCCTTAGGGTTTCCTTATACTGCGATTTGGGCCTTTGCGCTATTACTTCTCCGGTCGCGACAAAAGAAGCGCCAAGCTCTGCCATTAACTGTTTTGCGTGCTTTAGCATTAAAATTTTACAATCTATGCAGGGGTTTAAATTTTTTCCATAGCCGAACCTGGGATTTTTTAAAATTTCGGCGAAATCCTTTCCAAGGTAAATGACCTTTAATCTGCCTCCTAATTCTGCTACCTTTTTATGCAGAATTTCTTCTTTGTCTTTGTCCAAATTAGAAAGCGGAGTAGTAAAGTGCAGGGCGATTACCTCTATGTTCTGGCTTACAAGAATTTTTATGATAAGCGAACTGTCCAGTCCGCCTGAAAAAAGCGTTAATGCTCTCATATGCTTAACCTAAATTACCTGATTTGTTTTGAGGCTGGATTAATCTCTTCTTTTGGCAAGGTCAATAAGATCTTCCAATTGCTTAGAAATTTTTTTAAGCAGTTCTATTAGTTCCCTCTGTGAACGCTCCAGTTTTTCCTGCATTTGCTTTGCTTCATTCGCAAGTTTAGCCATATCTCCGAGTTTACCTAAGTCAAACATACTTTCCTCCTTCAATGACGACACAAGTTATGGCAGCCGTAGGCGAACATAACTTGTATGTCGGAATTGAACCCAGCACTTATTTTTGAAAGTATGTTTGGAATAAATTCAAAAGAGTTTTGGGTATAATTCTTTGGTTTATAAAACAAATGTTGTCACAGAAATAAGTGCTGGGTAAATTCGGTCTAACATTTTCCCTGCGCCGTCAGCGGCTTGGAAAAATGTTGACCTCATTTATTTAAAAGTAATTTCAATATCCTTTTCTTTTAGAAAATCAAACAACCTGTTCATTTCTTTTTCTTTGCCTTCAAAACTGACAATTGCCCAGCCTATTTCAGTTGAAAAAGAAGCTTCAATTATCCTTACGGTTAAATCAAAATTTTTTATTATGTAGCAAATGAACGGTTCGCTTTTATATTCCAGAGGGATGTTAAGCTCAACTTCTCTA